>NZ_JAMYQK010000017.1:0-118934 GCF_040320845.1 Mesorhizobium sp. M0601 | reverse complement strand
CGTGAACACAACGCCCGGCCCAGGGATGCCATGGATAAAGAAACTTGCGTTCCTCGGTCCCGTGGGCGTTCTCTCGTCGTGTTGTTCAACACCGCGAGGCCCCATTCCTCGCTCGGCTACCAGACCCCGGCGGCATACGCCGAGGACATCACCGCAACCGGCTCCGACGCTGTGCTGATGGAAGGCTCCGCGCCTCCGCCGGTTGCTCAACCCGCGCCAAGAGGCGTAACAGAAACGGCCAAGGCTCTAATCGCCACTGGATGACAGTTCAATGGCAGGTCAACTCTTCTCCGCGAACAAGTCATGCTCCGCCCGGTCAGCATCAGTGAGGACCCGATGCCAAATAATCACCTGCCCCCGGAGCGACGCGCTTTTGTCGAGACGCTTCTTCCCCGCTAAAAGTGCGGCAGGATAACTGTGGGGGACGAACCCGTTGAAGGTGAAGAAGTAAGTGGGATTGACCACAAGGAACCATTGATCATGCAGATTTTCGAACCTCGGTTCGAACGCATGATGACGGACAAACTCTACGCGCGTCGCGTCAGCCTTGCTTCGAACGACATTCACAACATCCGCTTCGGTGCGATTTTTTGAAGCGTCATAGTGATATGTACGCGTCTCATTTTCGACTCTTGCCTTGAAATAGTAGAGCTTGCGGTCCTTGTTCCAGGCTAGGTCTGCGCGCATTTTGATGACCAAGAATCTGACGGAGCAGGAAAGCGAAATTGTAACGCTCGTCTGCATCTTCATGGAAAGCCAGGTGCCGCGTGTCTATGGCCTCAACTTGGTCGAGATCGACAATATGGCGGCAGACCGAAGTACGCGGATCGTGAAATGACCAGAATGTTTCGCCCTTAATAGCCCAGTCAAAACGCGCCGGCTCGTCTCCATCGAGCAGGAGGGCTATGGCTTGTTTGGAGCTATAACCGGTCGTAGCAACAAACATTTCTTCAGGTAGTGTGATGGGAAGCATATTTGCCTTTCCCCTTCGCCAACGCCGCCCGTCACATCCTTCCAATAGAACGTGTTGTCGGATGTGCGGTGAAGAACGAGGATAACAGGAAGGTTCGAGGGCTTTCAATAGGCGAGGTCTTCGCTCTTTAACAGGTAGCTAAATCCACCATCGTTTTCACCGACATATTTGCCGGTCTCGGTGGTCTTAGTGAACCGCGATCATCCTGGCCAAAGGCTGCCCATCGACCATAACCTCGGCAATGCCGTCTATCCCGCTCTCCAGTCGAGAACGCGAATCAAACTGAAAGCCCATGTCGAGGAAGCGCAGGCGGACCGCAGCCTCGCCTCGTTCTCCCAAAAGCTGATTCGGCGTAATGGTTTTTGACATGCATGAACTATAGAACAATCTAGCAACATCGAGCACGGAAATTTCTTGGTCGCAGTGATTTTCCCCCTAATTATGGCAAGATGTTCGCCGCCACACCTATCAACGACCGGCTGACACCCCCCGGCATGATGATCGTTTCTCCTGCCCGTAGAGCGCGACATTGGCTCCCGGCCTCGTCGGCCACTTTCAGCAGCAGCGATCCCGATCCGCAGGTCGGGTCGTAGACGGTGGTGTCGCCGCTGGTCTTGGCGGACCGAATGCCTATGATCTGCGCCATGATGCGGCTGTTGGGCGGGGTGTAGAACTGGCCTTTGCTCTTTCCGCTCTCAGTCGCGAAATGGCGCATCAGATATTCGTAGGCATCGCCGAGAATGTCGTCGCCATCGGCGCTCGTTGCTGCCGAACTGGTAACGTCCGGTCATCAGCACATCCGGGGCCATGTCGCCGGGGCATCGCTGCCCCCATATTCTTCCGCAGCCTTGCGGAATAGCCGCCATAACATCCTTTGGAATATCGCTTCTTTTCATCATCCCCCTCAATCACGTACATTCACTGCAACAGGTTCAAGTCGAGCAGCGACCGGGCATACTTTTCGATAAAGCGCCGGGCATGCTTCATCCCGTCTCTGAGTTCCGCTTCGCTAATTTCGTGAGCGCGATGGATGATCCCGTCACGCCGCCCGACCAACGCACTAAGATTGTCGCGGTGGGACAGCCGTTGCGGCGCGTGCAGCACCCCGATCCGTTGCAACGCAGCCTGCAGAGCGCCGAGCGCTTCCCGGGGGCCGAGCGTCTCAGTGCCGTTTTCGCGGAAGGCTGACAGCGCCAAATCTTCCCGCCGCTCAAACAGCCCATAGAGGAACATTTCCACAGCATGCACGGTCGCTATGGCAGCAAGCCGCCGATTATTGGCGCCGCCTTCCAGCTGCAGCTCTTCTGCCTTGCGGAAGAAGTCGCGCGCCATCAGGAGAAAGCCATCGACCTGCGGCAGCATCTCGTTTTGGCGCGCGAGATATTCAAGCACCAAGGCCGCGACAAAATCCTCTGCCCACGGCTCTGCCTGCCAGCCTCCCAGCACGGTCTGACCGGAGACCAGCCAGGCATCTCCAGCCGCCAGCACGTGGGGCACGTCATCGACAAAATCAGACCGGCGAATAGCCTCCATCGCGAGTGTCGTGGCGATGACCTCGGGATCGTCGTCGCCCGCGTCGCGCGGAAGCGCGCCTGTGTCAGGAATAACTTGTGTGATCAGCCATGACACGGCTTTCCGAATTGCGTCGTGGTAGCGGTCATCGCCAAGCCGCTGAAGGGCGACTGTCGCAAGGGCCGTGGCGCGCAGGCCGGGCCGGGGAACCCCTTCTCTAGTTGCATTCCAGTAGCCCCCACCCTCCTGGCGGCGCACGAGGCGATCAGTCAGGACCGCAATTTCCCGGCGCAGATCGCCGATGAGTTTCGGGCTTCGCGAACAGCGCCAGAGTGCGTAGCCGATATCTTCAACCGGGGCGGCGGCTTCTCCCTCGCCAGTGCCGAGCGCGATCATATGCGTTGCGCATTCGGCCAGCGCGCCGTCAAGGCGCCCCGCTTCCGTCGCGCTGCCGTAAAGGTCCAGGAACCACGCCAGCGAATAAGACCAGTCGGCAGGCAAGTCCTGCCCATTGTGATCCCTTGCGACGACGGCCACGACGGCGTTGCGGCCTTCGGGCGTGCGGGGCTCTATCCCAAGGATCGGGTATAATTCGGGTGTCGGCTGCTGAAGGATACGCGCCGGCACGAGCGACAGTGCTTTCTCCAGCGAGGGAGGAAAATCCTCCAGTTCTTCGGCCAGTTCGGCAGCTTCTCTCCTTCGTCCCTCGCGGCGCGCTTCTACATATTCTGCCGCAACCACGGCAACGGTGCGCTGCGCCCGTTCAGCGGTGCCGGTGGCAATCAGCTCGGCCGGAATGTCACCATCCTTGATAGCCCAGTGCGTACGGTGCTGTTCGAACTGTTGAATGCCCAGCCGGTCCGCAATTCTCAACACCGCTGACCGGTCGAGAAAGGCATGTTCCGGATCGGGCTCGAAGGTGAAGGCCAGTTCGTGTCCGCGCCGAACGATATTGCGTATGCGGCCGTGCCGGACCACGCGCGCGTGCGGGCCTCCCGCCCCGACTTCGTACATCAACAGCGCCGGGATTTCCTCCAGCCGGCGCAATGTTTCAGGGCGCGCGAGGTCGATAGCCTCGGCCGCCTCGGCGCCGCTATATTCCTTAAACCGGTCAATGGTTGACGTGAACGGCGGCGTTTCCCACCACTCGCCGTGGCCCGAGACAAGCAAGTTAAACATGGCACACCACCGACCTCACGCCGCCTTCTCCATAGACCACTTCACCCGTTCGGCGAGAAAGGCGGCGAATGTTTTCACATTCATATTGCCGCTCGCCTCCTCCAGCCCTGCGAGGTAGGCCTTCCGGTCATCGACTCTGACGACTGTCCAGGGGTAACCGCCTGAAGCCAGCATCGCGTTCATGAGGAACCGCGCCATCCGTCCGTTGCCGTCCGGATAGGGGTGCACATAGCCCACAAGCCAATGCCCCAGCACGGCACGCACGGAGGCCTCCTTCTCCGCCTCCAGCAGGTCGAACAGCTCATTCATACCATCGGCCACCGCTTCGGTACGCGGCGGCACGTGCTGCGAGCCGCGCAGATACACAGGGTGATTGCGATATCCCGCAAGCGCGCTGGCTTTGAGGATGCCGGCGGTCACTGACGGCGCGAACAGCTCCCGGTACCACTCCCGGTGAGTGTCCCGCGTCAACGCGCCGGCTGGCTTGCCGTTGATGATCGCGGCAACAGAGTCTTTGACCTTCTGGAATGCGAGGTAGTAGCCACGCGCGGCAAGCGCATCCCGGTTCTTGCGGTCCTCTTCATCAATCTCCGGATTCCAGCTCCCCTCGCGCACCCGGTCGATGAGTTCCGGGGTGACGCTGTACCCTTCTATCGACAGCGAATGGTAGGCGTCGCTTTCGTAGATATCCTCGACGAACTTCATATAGGCGTCTTTGTCGGACGGCAGTCCGGGTGCCTTCGGGAATATCTCGATGATGGCTTCGCGCTGCGATTGCCAGATCGCGCGCAGGCGGGCGACCAACGGCGGTACGCCCGCCGCAATGGTTGTCACTCCAATTTGTCCCGCGAACGGATCGGATTCGCGCACGTCATAGCCGGCGGCTTTGAAGGCGGCCACGATTTCATCGGCAAAGGAGTCGCGTCTTACGCGACGGAAGGCCCCCGCAAGCCGTCCCGCCACGGCGGAATGGCCGCCATCAAGCAGTAGGGCCAGAACGGTTGATACGTCGCGCACCGACGCCATGGCGATCTGCATCTCGATAGGGGCGCGCTGGAAGAACGCTTCCGGCACCCGGGTAAGGGCGGCCTCGACAGTGAACACGCGCTGGCCGTTTTTCTCTGTCAGTTCGGCCGGCATCTCCTTGACCTTGAGGTCATAGAGCGAAGTGCCGAACAGCAGGTCGATTTTGTTATTCGTGCCTTTGGGGGTGTTCACCACCACCTGAGGCGGAATAGTGGGCGCTTCCGCGTGCAGAAGCAGCGACTGCTCCGGTGACAGGAACCAGTCCTTGCCGAACCGGTCATTGCAGTAAAGGGAGCAGAACTCCCAGAAGCTCGCGTACCAGGGGGTGGTGTCTTGCTGCTGTGCCTGCGGGCCGGTCGACATGAGCCAGCCTTTGATAACATCGCGCAGGAACCCGTTCTGCAGCAGCCGCTCCCGGTGGACGCGGGTCAGCTCATTTGATTTGAATATGCGCCGCCCACCCTCCTGCAGCTCTTTGAGGACGGCCAGTGATACAGCTAGTTTTTCATGGGGCTTGGCCATGGCCGTGCCTTTGCAACTTTTTTAGAGCTGTGCCATTACAAGTATATAGTGCTGATAGGCGACAAGTCAATGATGCTGTGGAGTTGCAAGTCTTTTAAGTCGTGCGGTAACAAGTTTTTTATGCGATAATCGGGAAATGCGATCGTTTCCATAGCCGCGCGAAGGATCGTTACCCGGATGGGCCGAGACCCAGCTCCCTCGCAGGCTACGCAGGGGCTCGGGGCGAGCCTAGAGCCTGGCCTCCGAAGCGCTTCGAAGGAGGACGCGCCTCTTTGAAAAACTCGCCCCTTGTGCATCGTGGGTACCCGTAAACGCGAATTCTCAAAGGAAAGACGCTCCTTACCTCTCCCTCCCGCCACGATCATCACGGCCGCGCCCGCGCTCACTACGCCGCGACGCCCGCGAGATCGCTGCACGCATCTGATCGGCCACCAGACCGGGTTGCAGATGAAGGATGTCCGTGACGCTGTCGTGTGTTTGCACCGTCACCGCAGTGACGGCAAGGCAGCTGCGCACGCCCATGAAGGAGAGCGTCTCGATATCGCGCGCGATTCCGGCACCCCCACTGGAGTCCAATCCGCCGACGACAAGTACATGCGATGCCTGCCTCAGCGCCCCTTCATCCGTTAGAATGAGCGTTCGAAACGCAGGAGTCCGCCGACACTGCTCTTCTTGTTGGCGTTCGTCCAATTCATGTTGGAAGCGCCGTCCACCTTGCCGACGGCGAAGTTACCGTATCGGCCATAGTCGAGTTCCGCCGTAACTGTGAAATCTGGAAGAAACGCATAGGCGGCGTTTGCAGCGACACCAAGGTTCTTGAGCTGATCACCGGAGAGCTGAAGGTTGAACGAAGTTGTCTCGTTGAGCTTGTAAGTGGCGCCAGCCCAGAAAGCCCAGTTCCCGCCCCAACTCTTATAGAAGCCGCGACCATGAGCGTCGATCGCGTTCGTGGAGTCGTCGTTGAGCTTGCCCCTGGAACCGTAGCCGAACATTCCGAACAGCAACAGTTCGTTGGTGACATTGATGTCGACACGGACCTTGGCGGCCACCGATTCGTAGTTGCTATCGTAAGCGGCAACGCCGGTGATCGCGCCCCAGCCATGTGTGTATTTCAAGCCGCCGACTACGTGCGGAGCGTAGCTGTCAATTGTGCCGACCACGCCCGAGCCTTCTTCGAGCGAAACCACGGCCGAAAAGCCGTTCCCGACGTCGAAGTAGTACTGAACCACATTGGTATCGAAAGGGCCGTACGGAACCGGCGTCTGGTTGAGTACGTCACCGGCGCCGCCAATAAACATGTCGAAGGCCGACCAGTCCTTACCAACTCGGAGGCCACCAAGCTGAATCCAGGCGAAAGTCAAAGTGCAGTCTCCGTTGAAGGCATAGGGCCGAGAACTGTCCGAAACCGAAGCGCCGCGGTTGCCGAAGTTCATGCGGGTTTCGGTGTAGGTCTTCAACGTGCCGAGTTCGGTCTCCTGGCCGGTCCAAGTTTTCAATGTGAAGCGCGTGTTGTTTTGCCATGTGCCCTGATCCTCACCAGTCCTCACATCCGAGGTTCTTGCGTGATCAACCAATCCGACATGGCCCAAGCCGACGTCGTAACGGACATAGCCGCCGATGCGCACGCAGGTCTCAGTGCCTGAAATGTAGACGTAGCCCGAGCCGTAGACGTCGCAGATTTTAACGTACTCAGTCGGGTCAGGCTCGGCAACGGCGGTCACGGCGCGAGCGTCGGAAACGGCAATCAGTGCCGCAGTTGAGCCGAGGAGGAGGCTCCTAATGTTCATTGTTGATCTCCGTTCAAAGAGTAAAAGGAATGGACGTCAGTGATGAAGTCTTGCTAAGGAAACAGTCGATAACGATGCGCATTGAGTTGAATTTGAGCAGTTTTGATGCGCTCGTCACGCCAGATATTCATCAGAAATTGACAATATGATTTGGGTGTTATTGTTACAAATATGCGATTGTTATTACAAATATAATAATCGCCGAAACGACTCCATCCAACATTTCTGTACAAATCATCCCCGTCATCTCCGCTAGTTGTGGGCTGGCCGTCACAAAGGCTTCTACTGCAAATGACGTGCCATCCTGACGACGCAGCTGCGGCTTGAAGCCCAAGTGTGCCGGCGGATCTTGGTTCGCTCTTCCTTCCTTTTTGCCTTGCGGATCAACCCAAGCACGAACGGCAAACGTTTCGGCTACGGTTCGTCTGTTCGCTTCGCGACAGTTTCGTTCAATGGCGACAGCTTTGTTTGCTGTGAGCCCCGACGTTGAGACATCATGCGGCGGCACCGCTCGGTACGACGCCGTCATTTTGGCGAGCGCGATGATCGGTAATCACGCGCTGAACGCGCAGCCTTGCCTCCACCACGGAGTCAGTAGGCGCGCCGGCCTGGCATTGCGGCCGACCTGACGGTCGCGTCGAGCAGCCTCTCGTCCTGATAGACGGCGCGCCACAGCTAATGCTTCTTGCCAGCAATTCACACAACGAGCTCATCGAGATGCCAGAGATCACTATGGGGCTGCGCTAGCTGGCGAGCAAAGTCTGATCCCAACGCCGTGTTATCTCGTTGGATGCGGCAGCCGCGCTCAGCAGAATCTACTCGACCAGGCGCAGGCTGAAGGGAAGGGATGGTGGAACCAAACGGTGCGCGTGAGGGTCGCGGCGGGAACAGCCATGGCCAGTCGCTGACCGTCCAGCCAAGACTGAACGGCCGCTATTGCTGAGAAATACAACTTTCGAGCCCAAAGCGGAACGGACTGACATAGCGCAAAGACACAGGCGAGCGCAGCGGTAAGGTTGGTGGTTATCAGCATGGGACGGTAACTGTTGCAGACCACAAAATATCGCGAGGCCGGCCTGCCTTGGTACACTATCTATCCGACTGTGTCGGAGTTCTCTGGGGCGGTCGGCGCCGAGGCTTATGAGGAATGGCTCAGGAACCTGCCGGCGGACGATCCGGTGTCGCTCTATTTCCACGTTCCGTTCTGCCGATCAGCTTGCTGGTATTGTGGCTTCCCCACCACCATCACCCGCCATGATGCGCCGATCCTCAACTATCTGGCGGCCCTGCGTGACGAGATCCGTTTGGTCTCGGAGCGAGCGCCGCAGACGCTGCCCGTGAGCGACATGCATTTCGGCGGCGGAACGCCGTCTCTCATAGGACCAGCCGAGTTCCTGGCTCTGATGGAGTTCCTGCGACGCCGCTTCGCTCTCACGAAAACAGCTACGGTTGCCGTCGAGATTGATCCGCGCACGTTCACGGCCGAGATGGCCGAGGCCTTAGGAGCAGCCGGCGTGAACCGTGTGAGTCTCGGCGTGCAGAGCTTCGATCCCATTGTTCAAAAAGCAATCAACCGGGTTCAGAGTGAGGCGCAGACGTCGGCTGCCGTGGAAATGCTGCGCCGGCATGGAGTAAGCCGCATCAACTTCGACCTCATCTTCGGTCTCCCGCATCAAACGGTGCAGTCCTGCGTCGAGACCGCGAGGGCGGCGGTCGCAATGCGCCCCGACCGGCTTGCGGTGTTCGGCTATGCGCACATCCCGTCGCTTATAAAGAATCAGCGCCTCATCGAGGAGGCAGTTCTTCCGGGCAGCGCTGCCCGCGCCGAACAGTATGCGGCCGTGGCCGCGACGCTGATTGCCGCCGGCTACCGCGAGATCGGGCTCGACCATTTCGCCTTGCCGGACGACGAGCTCGCGCTGGCACAGAAAACGGGTCGCCTGCGGCGTAACTCGCTGGGCTACTCGGCCACCACCTGCAGAACCCTGATCGGTTTCGGAGCGTCGGCTATCGGCCGCATCGGCCAAGGGTACGTTCAAAACGAAGTTACAAGGGATTCCTACATCCAGCATATCGCAGCTGGCCGTCTGGCGACGTCAAAGGGCTATCGCCTCACCGACGACGACCGCGTGCGAGCCGCAATTATCGAGCAACTAATGTGCGATCTCGAGGCCGATGTGCAGGCAATCTGTGCCGCCCACGGATCTGATCCGATCCGTCTTCTCGATTCAGCTGAACGCTTGGCGATGCTGGCCGAGGACGGGATAGTGGACTTCGAAAACGGTTTTGTCCGCGTACGGCGGGAGCATCGCTTTGTGATTCGTGCTGTCGCTGCCGCGTTCGATGCTTTTCTCGATCGGGATGGCCGTAAGCATAGCCCCAGGTGAGGGCAAGCATCCAACCGGAAGCTAAACTCGACGCCCTTGGCCGAGGCCTGTCATGAAGCGCGTGTCAAGGATGCGAAAAGCAGAGCTGATCCGCCTATTTCATCTCATCTTCAATGACATCGACCTCGTGGCTGCCACCGAGGCGTTTCCATATTGATCGTGGTAGGTGCGGGATATCTGGGTGTTTCGCCGTCAGCGCATGAATATCCCCGCCATGTGATGGGTCAGGAAATCGCGGTGGCTGCAATCAGCCCGTCCATCGATGACAGACCGCGGCCACGCCGCTTCGCGAGGCCCGTCAGGTCGCCCCAGGCCAGGGCAACCAGTTCGTCCACGGGCAGGACTCTCGGCTCGAAGCGCTGCGGCAGGTCCCGGGCGAGCCATGCGGCCAGTGCGTCACGTTTCCGACCTTTGTCCATGAGGGCAGCGCCGCGCCGGATCTCGGCGATCGACACAACGCTGATAAATGAGCGGTCTTCATCGAGCCCGTCATCCATTCCAGCACGCGCGCGTCAGGGCTCGGCCTCGTCACCTCGGAGAGGCCATTAGTGTCGAGCAAGAGCCTCATAATGGCAGACCATGCGGTTCATCGCGTAGCCGCTCGATGTACAGTTCGGCGTTGCGCAGCGGCGATGCGCAGCGAGTGCCCAGAAAACAGCAGCCAGCTCCCCTTCCGGAAGATCGGAGCGGACGCCACGCAAAAAGCGCCAAATCCTTGGCGCCGGCAGTCTGTGTGTTTGCGCGCTGGCGGCTTTGGTGTACTCCTGTGCCGTTTCGACGAGGCTTCCAGCCGGACCGGCAGGGGAGGAGGCTTTCGGCGGCGCGGCCGGCACACGGCCCACCTCGAGGACGAGATCGACGATGTCGGGCAGATCCTCGGTCGCCTCACAAATCGGTGAGGTCGTCGGGACACCGTCTTCCACTTTTGTTGATCAGCCGCCTTCCTGGCCATGTTCCGAGACAATAAGGCGCCCGTGCGCCGCCGCCTCGATTAACCCAAGACGCGCAAGGATCTTTTGCCGGAGACAACGAGGTCACCATCCTGCGGTGCCGCGTTGCGTCACAGTCGGCATGAGATGTGCAAAGTGGACCGTCGTCAAACGTCAAACAGAGGCGTGGGTGACTGGACTGAACGACCAGAACGGGCTGCTTGCGCCCTTTCGGACTTCACAAAGTTCGAAAATGGCGTCGTTTCAGGGCATAATCGCCGCTTGTCAAAATGTTTGCGACAAGTCCGGTGAAAGCCTACCGAGTATCTTGTGCTTGGGGGGCGGTTAGTTCCGATAAACTAAGCGGCATACACATGCTAATCTATTTGATTTACGGGCCGACCTGCAGCGGCAAAACAGACGCGGCAATCCAAATTGCACGAGAGACCGGATGGCCGGTCATTGCGCTGGATCGTGTACAATGCTGTCCTCAAATCGCCACCGGCAGCGGGCGTCCCTCGGATTCCGAACTGCAATCTACCCAGCGGATCTACTTGGACTCGCGCCCGCTAACCGCGGGCATCATCGACGCCGAGACCGCCCATCGTAAGCTGATAATGCAAGTGGATGAGCGTAGTTCCCAGCCGGGGCTCATCCTCGAAGGCGGTTCGATCTCCCTTCTCAATTTAATGGCGCGAAGTCAGCATTGGGATGGCGCTTTTCGGTGGCATGTAAGGCGGTTGCGGCTCGGCAACTCGGACGCCTTTCTGGAGAGAGCCAAGCGTCGGGTCACAGACATGTTTGTCACAAGAGAAGGACAACCTTCATTGCTGCAGGAACTTGCGGATCAGTGGAAGGAAGATGCAGTCCGTCCCACTTTGGAAGACGTTGACGGATATCGTTGCGCCATTCGTTTTGCGAGAGAGCACAGCTTGGCAATCAGCGAAATGCCGTGCCTTCGCAAAGAGCTCCAACAAGATCTTGTAGAGGCGATTGCGAGAGAATATCTCGAATATGCGCGTTGGCAAGAACGCGACTTTCCAGAATGGCAAACTGAGTGAGCAAGCCTCCCCGGACCTCGCCTGCGGTGCGGGCACGGTAGCTCCTGAGAATTGCGCTAAGTGGTTTGCTGAAGCAAGCTAGTGCCAGGCGACATTAGGTCCGTGTGGCAGCGGAAGGATTGCTTTCGCCACGGTGACTGCGGAGGAGGCGACATGGCTGCACTGCTCATTTCAGGCATGGGACGGAATGTACCGATGACAAAGTGCTGCGCGCTTCGTAGCGACCGCTACCGTGGCTGACTCGCGAACTACTATCCGCCAGCCCAGTCTGTGGCGTCGTCTCGGCTTTCATCGCCACCGCCTTTGCCCAGGAAACGCCCGAGGCCGCAAGCGTCGCCGTGGCAGTGCGGCACCCGGCAAGATGGGTGGTCATCGGCCCTATCTGATCGACGGGGAGCACCGTGCTTTCGTCCTGGGCGAGGTTGAGCGAGATGCCAACATGACGCTTCATCAATTGACGGCGGCACTGGCTGAACGTGGTCTCCTGCGAGCGTCGGTCGCTTCCTGCACCGCGAGGGCAAGAGCTTCAAAAAAACCGTTCTGCCGGCCGAGCAGCTCAAGCCAAAGCTGATGCGCGGGTGTGCGCAATGGATGCGCTATCAGACCCGCATTGACCCTACGCGCCTGGTGCGCGGCAAGCGGCTGATGGCCCACGCACCATATGGCCATTGGAAGACGATGACCTTCATCACCGCGCTGCGGCATGATCGGGTGGAGGCGCCTTGGGTCATTGACGGACCCATCAATACGCAGGCCTTTCGCGTCTATGTCGAAACCGAACTCAACAAAACACTGAAGCCGGGCGACATCGTCATTCTCGACAATCCCGGTTCTCACAAGGGCCAAGCCGTCCGCGACATCGTCAGGGCTGCTGGCGCAAGGCGGGTCAAGCCCGCGAGAGCGGCAATTTTGTTCCGGCTATCACCCTCTCGTCGAGAACGGCGTGACGGAAGCGATAAAGTTGCGCCGGCCGGCCGCCGGTTTCCGCGGTTGTCTCACCGGTCTCCTCGACCAGCTCCTGCTGCTCGATCAGCCGGCGAAAGTTCGGCTTACGCACGAGCCTGCCGGCAAGCGCCTCCACGGTGCGCTGCAGCTGCAAAAGCGTGAAGACCGGCGGCATCAGTTCGAATACGACCGGCCGATATTTGATCTTGGAGCGCAGCCGCGCAATGCCGGTCGCCAGGATGCGACGATGATCGGCGATCATCGATCTGCCCGAGACCCAGGTGGGCGCAGCGGAATGTCCGGCGCGTATTGCTTCCTCCACCAGGGCGGCTTCGTAGAGCAGCTCATAACGTTGAAGCGCGAGTTCCTCGTTCCAATGGCGGTCGTCAAAGCCGAAGGCGATCGCCGCCCGCCGTCGTCGGTCGAGGCGTGTCGTACTGTCGTCAGTGCCATCCGCCCATTCCATCAGGCGCGGCCGCAATTCGTCCAACACGACCGCCGGTGTGCCGGAGCGGTGATCCTCCCACGGGAAATAGTCGTACCAGCTTCCCCAGTGTCGCCCGGCCGGGTCGCCAGCTTCGTCTTGGTGGGTGAGCGCCAGATAGCTGATAGAGACCACGCGGTCGTCAGCGCCAACCCTGTCGCGATCGGCGAAGGTGTAGAGCTGTTCGATATAGCCGAGCGGCTGGCCGGTCTGTTGTTCCACCCATCCCCTGAGGCCCGACTGCAGCGAACGGTGAGCAAGCTCGAACGGGCCCGAGGGCAGGGCGTTTGCCTGCGGGATGGTCAGAACGCAGGGGGCGCTGCTGTCCATGGCGACCACAACGGCGATTAAGTCCGCATTGACGTCGTTGGCCTTGCCTCCAGCTCCGCCTTTCCTAATCCCTTTTGCGCGTTCGTCCATGGTCCCCGAGGTTGTTGAGTAGAGCCCTGCCGCGTAGGCCGCTGAACCGATTGAATTCCGTTTTTGTCTGATAATTGTCGGCGCGTCAACACCACCCGTCGTGGCGATTTTAGCTCTTCGCAGCTGCATAAAAAGTGCCAACGCGACATCCGTGCTTGGGGAAGGAGGCCCATTGAGTGCGCCGATTCAAAGCTCGTCGATCGACATTGCGACGTTGTTCTCGTCGGCGACAGCGCGGCATAGTTCTCCACGGCTTGGCGTCGACGCTGGGCGTGACGCTGGAGATGATGATCATGCACGGTCAGACCTGCGCCGTAGCCTGGAGCCGGCGCAAATGGTCGTCGACCCGCCGTTCGGTTCCTTTTGAAGAAACCCGGAGCAGGCTTTCCGGAATGCCTGATAAAGCCCTTCCAGTGCGCCCGCGCCAGCATCATCGCACTCTCACTCCAACACAACCTATGCGAGTCAGTAAATCGACTCGGCGGCACTATTGTTTCAGGGGAAATGAATCTAGTTTCAAAGGGTTCGGCCGATAGGCCGGGCACAGCTGCGGCCTTCACGGCCTTTTTGACATAAACGCGTCGCCCGATTGAGATTATCTTGACGGTAGCGCAGTGCGCCATCCATGCCAGTCGAGATGATCATGGGCAAATATCGAGACCATCGCGAGCCACGCCGGCATCGCTATGACGATGACCCCGTTTCCTTTTCGGAACGGACTTCCGAGCCAAGCTATTTTCAGCGCCCGCCGACCGTGACGGCAGATCCTGTCGATGCGGAGGTATTGTGGTTCACAGTCAGCAAGGGTTTTGGCTTCGTCAAACTGTCGGACGGCACGGAGGCCTATCTGCACGTGCGAGTGTTAGAGGCGGCCGGAAGCCGGGATGTTGCCGCGGGGACGCCTCTCAAGATCACGGTCGAAAAAAGTCCAAAAGGTCATCAAGTCGCGCAGGTGCTGGAGATCGGCGATCACCGCTCGAAAACTCCGTCACATACGCGCGTCGCTGGGGGGACCTTCGTTGAAACCGGTGCGCAGCTGGAGAGCGGGGGCACGGTCAAGTGGTACAAACCCGAAAAGGGCTTCGGCTTCATTGCTCCTGACAACGGTGAGAAGGACGTCTTCGTTCATGCCAGCGCCCTGACGCGCTCAGGGCTCAGCGTGCTGGTGGCGGGACAGAAGGTGTTTGTCGAAGGCGGGCAAGGCAAGAAAGGCTGGGAAGTCCGGAGCATTCGCCTTGCCTAGACGGCGATGCATTGCTCGCCTCGAAGGAGATGCCGGAGAGCGTCGGGCGGCCGCCCGAGCCCGCGTAGCAGAAACCGACATTGTCGAAGCGCAGCACGCCGTCGGTGACGACGAGATCCCTGGCGCCCGCCGCGTCCTCGATGTCAAGTTCGGCGTCGAGCAACTCGAACAGCCGCGTGCCGCAGGTCGAGGCGCGCGCGAACGAGTTGACCATCAATCCGAGCTAGCCCGGATATCTCACACAGTCTTTCGGCGCGAGGCTGGCGGCAGCGATTTTGCCGGCGCTTGAGCTGCGGGCAAGGGATGTCCGCCGCTTGGAGCGGTTGGTGTGGTTCGGCGCTGTTTTCCTTGCTGTTGATGGGAGGGGTGGATAGGCGCGCTCAGGCGGCGGCTGCCGAGAGCCGGGCATAGGTCAGGGCCCATTCGCGCTGGAAGGGGCAGGCGGAGTTCATGGCCAGCTTGATGCGGCGCACCGAGACACTGACCAGGGCGCCGATCTTGAACAGCTTGAGACGGATGGTGGCGCAGCTTGCCCTGGCGAGCCGTGTGTCCACCAGGCCGATGCGGCGCAACGCGCAGATCAGCACATAGGCCATCGAGGCGAACCAGAGCCTGAGCTGGTTGGCGCGCAAGGTGGCGGCCGAGGTGCGGTCGGCGAACAGGTCGAGCTGGCATTCCTTGATGCGGTTCTCCATCTCGCCGCGGGCGCAGTAGAGGTCCTCGTAGAGGCATTGCGCCGGCCAGGCCTCGGCGTCGAGCGAGGTGACGACAAAGCGCGGATTGGCCTCGCCTTGCGTCCACTCGGCCTTGGCTACGACCCGGCGCCGGCCGCTCCAGCTCTTGCGCGTGGTCCACAGGAAGTCTTTGAAGCGGCGGGCGGGCCGGCTGGTGAGGGAACTCTCTGTTCTGGCCGCCTCCAGTTCAGCCGCGATGTGGCGGACCAGCCGAACATTGCGGGCCAGGCCGAACAGGTAGTCGACGGCGTTGGCCTCGCACCAGGCCATCAGCTCCTCGCGGGCGAAGCCGGAATCGGCGCGCAGCACGATGCGGACCTTGGGCCAGCGCTCACGCAGCTGGCGCACGATGCGCTCGATCTCCTGAACCGCGCCGGCGGCCGCGTCGATGTTGGCGGGTCGCAGCTTGGCGCACAAAAGGTGATCGCCGCAGAAGATGTAGAGCGGCAGGTAGCAGTAGTTGCCGTAGTAGCCGTGGAAGAACCGCCCCTCCTGGTTGCCGTGCAGGGGATCGTCCGTGGCATCCAGATCCAGCACGATCTCTTCGGGCGGGGTGGCGTGCGCACCCATGAACAAATCGACGAACAACGCCTCGATCGCCGCCGGATCGTGGCTGATCTTGTGATAGCGCGAAGGCTGCGGCCGGCTCAGCTCCAGCCGGTTGAGCGTCGACTTGCCGGCCACGGCCGCGCATTTCTTGTGACGGCGCGCCTTGAGCTTGCCGGCCAGCACCGCCAGCACCGGATCATGGCGCAACTCGTCATGGTCGTTCAGGTCTTCATAGCCAAGCGCGAGCGCGAAGACGCGCTGACCGACCAGCGTCTTCACCTCATGCTCGATCAGTGCCGGCCGGCGGGCATCCACGAAGCAGCGGGCAAAGCGGCCGACCAGCCCGATCGCCCGGTCCGTCAGTCCCAGCAGAAGCGCGCCGGCATCGGAGGTGATCGTTCCACCGTCAAAACCGGCCACAACGGCGCGCCTTTCAACAGGTGCAAAATCAAACCGTTCCGGTGTACACTCTGTTTGCATCGGGGAATACCTCTGCTCAAGGTAAGTCTTTGTCGCAGAAGCATTTTCCTTGATTCGGAGCCCCGATGCACTTCAACTGTGTGAGATATCTGGGCTAGCGCACCGGCATCTGCAGAATGGTCATGAAGGTGAGCAACAGGGCCAGCGTGCCGACGCTGATTTGACCTGCGATCACTTTCTGGCCACCGAACCAGAGCACCAGGCCCATGGCGGTCAGGAACGAGAAATTCATGGCGCTGGTGTTGCCGACACGGATGTCGACGCGCTCATTGGCGAGATCAAGGCGCGTCCTGCTTGGCGCCGTCGAACTTTTCCAGCTCGTGCGGCTGCGCGGCGAAGGCACGCACGACACGGATGCCGCCGAGATTCTCGTCCATCACCCGGATCTTTAACGATCGCTGATGCCCAGATATGGGAAGGTCAGGCTTCAATGACGGGGAAGGTGAAGGATTGACTGGTCGGGTTTCCGGGCCGAGCTTGTCGGCCGCTCAATGGAAAGCGTCATTTGAGGCGCTTCCTCTCCCGCGTGTAACTGCAAGACACGCTCGTCCAGTTCCTTGTCTACTTCCGTGAGACGATGATTGAGGCGAAGGTAGTCGGTCCAGGTCGGCGTGCGGAACGTTTCTGTCCACTGCATAGGCTTCTGAAGGTTGCGCTGGAGCGTCCAGTTCCGAGCACCGACGCGGCTGTGTACATGACGCCGCTGCCGCATGAGGTCGAGGAAGGCCTCGACATTTCTCTCGGCTATCAGATATTCGATCTTGACCACGATCGGGCCGCTTCTCGGCTTCAAACTGAGAGCGACAGCTGGGGCGTCGAATTCCTCCAAAGGATCGGGCTCGGACTCGCGGCGCTCGCGAAGAGGAAACAGAACGCCGGCTGCAGCAACGAGCAGCAGGGCCGCAGCGGAACCCTCTAGCGCCCAGGTCAGCGAATGGTTCTGGGAAACGGTGCCCCACACCCAGCTACCGGCCGCTATGCCGCCGTCTATCAATGCATAGTAGATGGAGATCGTGCGCCCCACGACCCAGCGCGGGCTTGCCAGCTGCACGCTCACGCCAACCCCGGACCAGGCAGTGACCCAGCCTGCGCCGCCCAAAGCAAGTGCAATTGCCGCCACGCCGATCGAAGAGGTAAGCGCCAGGGAGAGGGAGCACGCCGCGCAGGCGACGCAGGAGAGCCTCATCAGCTGTTCTTGCGACAAGCTCCGTCTGAACAGGCTGTTGGAGAGGCCGGCGAAGACCGCGCCTGTTCCGAAACCTGCCATGAGCGTGCCATAGGCGAGCGGGCCTCCTCCCAACTGGTCGCGGACAATCAGCGGCAGCAGCGCGAGTATGGCGATGCTCGCCAGGCCAAAGAGGGTTCCGCGTGCGATCGCCGCTTTGATTTCCGATGACATCGCCGTGAAGCGCAGCCCGTCATAGATGGCCCTCCTCATCGACTCGCGCGGAAGAGGCGACGAGCGGACCTTCCACTTGCAGCGCCATATGGTGGCCAAGGGTACCAAATAGGTGAGGGTGGTCACGGTAAAAGCGGCCAAAAGCCCGAAGGAGGCAACCACGATGCCGCCGAGCGCCGGGCCCACGGTCCGTACGGTGTTGAAGCCAACGGAAAGCAGGGTAACGGCAGCGGGAACATCGCGCCGGTCCACCATATCGCCAACCGACGCCTGCCAGGCGGGATCGTTGAGAGCGCCGCCGCATGCGATTAAAAAGCTGAAGCCGAGAATCATCCATGGGTCGACAAAGCCCAGCGCTACAACAGCGGTCAGCATCGCAGATGCTATCACCATAAGGCAGCGGCCGGCGAACATAACCCTGCGACGGCTGAAATTGTCAGCGAGAACCCCGGCGAACACGGACAAAATGAAAGCGGGCAGGTTCGATGAAGCCTGCACCAGCGCAACCATCAGATCGGAAGTCGAGATGGTAGCCATCAGCCAACTGATGGCAACAGTCTGCATCAACCAGCCGAGGCTCGAGACTTGCGTGGCGAGCCAGATCGACCGAAAGGTGGGCTGCAAAAGTGGCGCAAAGGTCGTTGGTGCAGCCAAATCTTCATTTGATCCAGCCACCCTACTCATTTTGCCAACCTTTGCTTTCCGTTATTGCCGTTTCCCATGTAATCTAGGCTGAACCGTGGCGGCTAGAAGAATAGAGAGAAACTGTTTGCCTTGCGGCACAGTTCCTCGTGATTAAGGGTTGCGGCCGAGACGCATGCCCGAGCCGGCTCACCCCGCCTTCGAAGACATCACCTGGGTGGAGCCCGGATTCTTGCTTGTAGTTTGACGCAGCATGCTTCATCAACGCGCACTTTGCCGAGCGATGCCTTTTCGCGAAACGCGACGATGTTCTTTCGTCGGAAACTCTCTCCAACGGCGTTCGATGCGCTGAGTCTGGCTTGGGGCGAGGTGAGGGCTTGCAGATCTTAGACAGGATTGATTCCTGATAGACGCAGACGGTTGCCGGGCCGCGATCGAAGAGGCGCGCGCCTTGCTGCTTCAGCTTGAACAAAAGTCTCACGCGCTCACACATGCCATCGACGACTTTCTGCTCGATCTGATGAGGCTGACTTTCATTGTTGAATGTTATGGACGCGGCTTTGAACTTTTGGCGCGAACGCTTGCCCGTAGAAGACTGGCAAAGGTCAGACTTTTTGTCGGGGGCGGTGGACTCCGCCAGGGGAGAAATGACACCCAAAGCCTGATGGCTGAAGCGACGGTCGCCCCGCGTTCCGCACAGTGGCGAAGGTAACGGCACGGCTCTTCGGCAAATGGCGCATCCTCATGGTAGCGTCTGGCCGTTCCCTCTGATGCCTCGGCCTCCCACACCTATCCGAACAGGCCCGATCCTGGAGGGTCCTCGAAGCGGGCATGAGGGCGATAGGCCGCGTGGTTGGGGTACCAAGCGTAGGCGCGGTATTGGGCTGGAAATTGGCGATGCGCGACGAAGAAAGTCCGAGATCAACTCGTGCAATGGCAATTCCTAACACCGTGGACGTGTTGGAGCAGCCTCATCCTCCTAGTCAGGAACGTCATCAAGGTTATAGGATTGATGCGCGGCGAACCCTCGGAACTCAGGATCATGTTGACATCGCTGTTCGACAGAGCCGACTTGGCGCAAGGAAGCCACATCGTTTCGGAATTGCTTATCGCATGGTCTATCGTCGGCCTAGTCAAACCGTTGGCGCGGCGAGGAAGCGGCGGTCGTCGGCGTGATGCATGAGGGGAGTCGGCCGCGCCTCACCATAGGCGAAATGCAGGAACCAAAGGAAAGGACCACCTGCATGGAATTGCGAACCGCGTCCTCGGCGTCTGAGCCGCGACCCTTGCCAAGGATCATTCAACCCGCGACGTAGAGCTTCAAGCCAGCCTTGGACATGCGAACCGCGCTACCATCGTTGCAGAGGAGCCGTCCACCAGATGGTTCCATTTGTAGTCCGCACGCCTTTAGTCGACATAGCGGACTGGCTCTGGCCACCGGCAAGGTTGAAGAGTGTTCCGTTGTTGCAGTCGTACTTGGCCTACGTGAACCAGATGCCTGAGCACGCGGTCGCGTTTCAGGGTTGATCTACTCGTAAAAAGGAATTGTCTTAGGCGGAAGGCCGCACTTAATACCACTATCCTATTGGCGCCCCATCGGGTTCCCGGATTGAGCAAGTCCGGATCACTATTTTATGCCGCTGCCAGCGTTGTGTCCGCCATGTGCACGCGCGCTGCCGCTGCCAGCAGGTCGGTCTGGGTGATCAGCCCAATAATGCGTCGCTCGGCATCGACGATGACCACGGCATGGCTGCGGCCGTCGGTGAGGACCGGCAGCAGGCTCATCGCCGGCGTATCGGGAGAGGCGGTGCCAGCCTTCGACATCACAGCCCTCACCGCGTCGGTCGCCTTCGTCAGCTCGCGCAGGCCAACTACACCGACCAGCCCGCCGTCGGCGTCGGTCACCGGCAGCGTCCGGATGTTGTGATCGAGCAGCAAATGACGCGCCTGGTCGGCAGGCGCATGTTCATCGACCGAAATCACATCGCGCGACATGATGTCCTCGCACAGCAGGGTGCGGTGGGAGCGCACCATCGCCTGCAACTCGACCTGCCGCAGCAGCCGCTCAAGATCGTTGCGGTCGATATCGAAGGTTTCCTCCAGCGCGCCGAGCGCGGCATCGATATCCTCGGGCTGGAAGCCGACCCGCTCCCGCGCCGGCGGATCGATGGTTCCATGCGCGCTTTTAAGGGCGGGGGCCGCCACATGTGGATAGTTGCGCCGCGACAGTTTATGGATGCCGTAGCCGAGTGCGACCAGCACGATCGAGTTCAGCGCTACCGGAACGAAGGGAAACAGCAAGCCGGAACTGAAGACGGCCGGTCCGCCGAACACCGCAGTTAAGGCGGCGGCGCCACCCGGCGGATGCAGGCAGCGCGTAAACGACATGGCGGCGATGGCCAGCGCCACCGCAATGCCGGTAGCAAGAACGGGTTCACGCACGAAATGCGCCACGATCACCCCGACCAGCGCCGAAATCGTATTGCCACCGATAATCGACCAAGGTTGCGCCAGCGGGCTTGAAGGCACGGCAAAGAGCAGCACGGCCGATGCTCCCATTGGAGCAACTAGCAGTGCGACATGTGGGCCAGACCCGTTCGCCAGCGCACTGATCACGCCAGTCAATGCGATGCCGATCATGGCCCCGATGCAGGCGAGCAGCCGCTCGCGCAGCGTTGCACCGGCAAGGATCGGAACAAAGAGACGAAACGCCATGGCATACCCTTGGGCGAGTGGTCGGAACTCCGCGCTCCGCAATGCAGGCAAAGCCACAGATTTGGAAGTTAAGCCAATTCGGAAAGTCGGCTCACGGGGGAATACTTTTGCGCGAAACGGCCATTGCCAAATGGGTGCAGACATTTTGATCGGCTAGAGAAGGCAGACGGCACGCTGATCCGCTCGAGCGCAGCTAGAGGCCAAGGGCTGCCGTGCCGCGGGCAGCCGGAAATGGGGATGGTCGGAGGTCGAGCTGGGATGGACACTAAGGAATTCAGAGGCTTCGAAAAGCGTGCTGACAATGTGGCATGGCAAGACAAATCAGGCCCTTGTCGCTCCACTTCCGAGGCGAACTCCAGCGGAGTACAGCTTCTACGCGGTGCTTGGTCTGCCTGTCCTTGCCACCATCGGATTCGTTGGCGTCATGCTGAAACGTCCACCTGTAGCCGCTGAGAAGACGACTGCCGCCAGTGCCGTCGTGGAACCGCTATATGACGGCGGCTTGGTTACAGAGCCGGCTCGTGTCGATCGGGCGGGGGAGCCTGATGTGACGTACATGGTCCAGAAAGTGGCCAATGAAGGTGCTGGCATCGTCAACGTGATCAGGTCACGTAATAGCGGTAATACAACCGCGACCACGAGCCTCTCAGGCGTTCGATGAGGCGGGAAAATCCGATCACCAGACCAAACGCGTTTCCGCCACACTGCCACACACGAAACCGATCAGGTCACGTTCCAGGCTCGCCAGAAGATTGGAGCCAAGGCCACCTCGGCTGAACTCTGCCATGCCGCGGCCGCCACCTCTTCCAGCCGCGGTAGAAAACGTGGGTCAGCAGCGCCGGCATGGGCGAGCAACTCCCAAATCGCGAGCAGCGCCATCGACACCGCAAGCGGCCGCATATGTCGGCCGATGAAGCGGAAGGCCGGCGGTGCGATGGAAGCGCCGTGCGACAGCCTATCCCGACCTGCAATCGTGATCAGGCTGATCGTGGGGTCTCCGGACGCCAGCGTTGCAGATAGTTTTCGGCAATCGTGAGCAGGCCGTGGATCACCAATTCGGTCAGGCCGACCACGATCATGGCCGAAAGAACGAGTTCAAATTGAAAGAGCTGACGACCATAGGCCATCAGGTAATCGGAGCCCATCGAACGATGCGATGAGTTCTACCGCAACCAGGGTCTGCCAGCCGTTGGCAAGGCCTTCTCGCAGCCCTGTAAAGATCCACGGCACGGCGGAAGGCAGCACGATCATCGTGAGTTTCGACCAGCGGCTGAACGAAAGGACACGGCCAGACCCGTCTCACGACGACGCCGTTGCGCTTCGCCGCCATCAGCTGGGTAGAGGACTTGCACCTCCAAGCTGTCGATCATGCTCGGCACACAAAAAAGGGCGGCATTGCTGCCGCCCTTTCCGCTGTAGGTTGATAGGGGGCTGGATTAGAAATCCATACCGCCCATGCCGCCCATGCCACCGCCGGGCATACCAGCCGGCATGCCGCCGCCAGCCGACTCCTTCTTCGGAGCCTCGGCGATCATAGCTTCGGTGGTGACCAGCAGGCCGGCGACCGAGGCCGCGTCCTGCAGAGCCGTGCGCACAACCTTGACCGGATCGACGATACCCATGGCGATCATGTCGCCATATTCGCCGGTCTGGGCGTTGAAGCCGAAGGTCGCGCCCTTGTTCTCAAGGATCTTGCCGGCAACGATCGATGCTTCCGCACCGGCGTTGGCCGCGATCTGGCGGGCCGGAGCCTGCAGCGCGCGGCGCACGATGCTGATGCCCGCGGTCTGGTCGGAGTTGGCGCCGGTGACGGTGATGGCCAGCGAAGCGCGCAGCAGGGCGACGCCGCCGCCGGGAACGATGCCTTCTTCGACGGCGGCACGGGTCGCGTTGAGGGCGTCATCGACGCGGTCCTTCTTTTCCTTGACTTCCACTTCGGTCGCACCGCCGACGCGGATGACGGCAACGCCGCCCGCCAGCTTGGCGAGACGTTCCTGCAGCTTCTCCTTGTCGTAGTCCGAGGTGGTCTCCTCGATCTGCTGCTTGATCTGGGCGACGCGGCCCTGGATTTCGGCCTTCTTGCCGGCGCCGTCGACGATGGTGGTGTTCTCCTTGGAGATCGACACCTTCTTGGCGCGGCCGAGCATGTTGAGGCCGACATTCTCGAGCTTGATGCCGAGGTCTTCGGAAATGACCTGGCCACCGGTGAGGATGGCGATGTCTTCCAGCATGGCCTTGCGGCGATCACCGAAGCCCGGCGCCTTGACGGCGGCGATCTTCAGGCCGCCACGCAGCTTGTTGACGACCAGCGTGGCCAGGGCCTCGCCTTCGACGTCTTCCGAGATGATGACCAGCGGCTTCGAGGTCTGCACGACAGCCTCGAGGATCGGCAGCATGGCCTGCAGGTTGGAGAGCTTCTTCTCGTGGAGCAGGATGTAGGCGTCTTCCAGATCCGCAACCATCTTTTCGGCGTTGGTGACGAAGTAGGGCGAGAGATAGCCGCGGTCGAACTGCATGCCTTCAACGACTTCGAGCTCGGTCTCGGCGGTCTTGGCTTCCTCGACCGTGATGACGCCCTCATTGCCGACCTTCTGCATCGCTTCCGCGATCATCGAGCCGACCGAAACGTCGCCATTGCCGGCGATGGTGCCGACCTGGGCAACCTCTTCCGAGGTCTTGATCTTCTTGGCGTTCTTGATCAGCGTCGCGACGACGTCGGCGACGGCGAGGTCGATGCCGCGCTTGAGGTCCATCGGGTTCATGCCGGCGGCAACCGACTTGTGGCCTTCCTGGACGATCGACTGTGCCAGAACGGTCGCGGTCGTAGTGCCGTCGCCGGCGATGTCGTTGGTCTTCGAAGCAACTTCGCGGACCATCTGCGCGCCCATGTTCTCGAACTTGTCCTCAAGCTCGATTTCCTTGGCGACGGTGACGCCGTCCTTGGTGATGCGCGGTGCGCCGAACGACTTGTCGATGACGACGTTGCGGCCCTTGGGGCCGAGCGTGACCTTCACCGCGTCGGCGAGGATGTTGACGCCGCGCAGCATGCGCTCACGAGCGTCGCGGGAGAATTTTACGTCTTTGGCAGCCATTTTTTACTCCTGGGCATTTCGCCCGAAATTCAGATTGGATGGTGCGGATGAAAGGCGGCGCCGTGTCAGCCGATGACGCCCATGATGTCCGCTTCCTTCATGATCAGAAGGTCTTCGCCGTTGAGCTTGACTTCGGTGCCCGACCACTTGCCGAACAGGATGCGGTCGCCGGCCTTGACGTCCAGCGGGACGAGCTTGCCGACCTCGTCACGGGCGCCGGAACCGACGGCGATGATCTCGCCTTCCTGCGGCTTTTCCTTCGCCGTATCGGGGATGATGATCCCGCCGGCCGTCTTCGCTTCGGACTCGACGCGGCGAACGACCACGCGGTCATGCAGCGGCCGGAAATTCGACTTTGCCATTTTTGGATTTCCCTGGTGCGGATGTTGAACGGTTCTCCGTTGCCGGAGCGTGTTTAGCACTCACCAGAAGCGAGTGCTAACGCGGCAGTGAGATAGGCCGTAGGCTCCTGCTAGTCAAGGCGGAAGAGGGACGGGCGAAGAGCAAACGAGCGTGGAAGCACCGAGCCTTTTACGTGAACGACGTCGGAGATCGGACATGGATGGGGCGGCTCACCATTTGCAACTGAAGGCTTTATTCATTTGGCACGATTGGTGCAGCGAATGATCCGCAAACGTTGCGCGCGACCGATATAATGAGAGGTGAGCGCCATCAGGATTCCTGCGTTAACCGTCCACTCGGTCTTTACGGTGTGGCCGCCGCGCGGGCGCCAGGACTCCGGCCATCCCGATAGTCACCAATCCAATCTGCGGAGAACAGGAGGCAAGATGAGAGCGACAGTCAGCACGAACTCGAATTTGAAATGTTTGGCCAAAGCAACTGCCATCGCCTTGCTCTGGACGGTCACGGCTACATCGGCGGACGAAGGTATGTGGATGCCGGGCCAGACTGCGGAAGTGTGCGCGGCCATGCGCGCGGATGGGCTCCAGATCGATCCCGCCCAGCTGGGCCGTCTAGACGCTGACCCGCTCAACGCGATCGTATCACTGGGCGGATGCTCCGCCTCGTTCGTCAGTCCACAAGGGCTGGTCGCACCAATCATCATTGCGTGTTAGAATCCATCCAATACCACAGCAAGGAGGGCCAGGACTATCTCACAGACGGCTTTCTGGCGAAGAGCCCTGGGTGAAGAATTGCCCGCGGCGCCAGGCAGCCGCATCTATGTGATCGAGGACATGCGGGATGTGACCGCCGAAATCCTCAAGAGCGTCTCGGACAAGCTGAACGGGTTTGCCCGCTATGAGCGGCTCGCCACGAACAAAAAGGCCCTGATCGCCGCATGTGAAGGACAGCCCAATCGCCGTTGCGACATATGGCGGCGTCTCCTACTATCTCCTCCAGAAGCTCGAAATCGAGGACGTGCGCCTTGTCTATGCGCCCGCGCTCGGCATCGGTAACTTCGGCGGCGAAACGGACAATTGGATGTGGCCGCGCCACACAGGCGACTTCGGCTTTTATCGCGCCTATGTCGCTCCTGATGGTTCCTCCCGGCCATATGCGCGCGACAATGTGCCTTACCGGCCGAAGAGTTGGCTACACATAGGCGTCAAGGAAGGCGACCTTGTGATGGTCGCCGGCTTTCCCGGCGCAACCCACCAGTTCCTGACGGCGGATGAAGTCCGGTTCAACTTCGCGCAATTCGAACCGCGGTTGCAGCGTTCGCTCTCGGATTATGCCGCCCAGATCAAAAGGCAACGGCAGGCAATCGCGAGGCGCAGATCCATTGACCGCCCGCTTCACAAATTGGCTCGGCCTAAAACGCATGGGAAAAGCAGAAAAGGCAACAGATCGGCACCAGAATGAATATGGCCGCGCGAACTGACAGACGCGCCAACAATCGGCATCTCGCATGGTCGGTGGCACTGGACGTGGCTCCCACCCTGCTGGCGCGACTCCCCATCAGGTCGTCGGGGTTTCGCTGGCGAAAAAAACTTCCGCGTGTCTCTGCGCGATCCATCCCGCTTGCGCGTGCCTAGTCAACCAAAAAACTGACCATCTGCAGGATCAGGATCAGCAAAAAAAAGCCAAAGGCAGACGCCAAAACAGCTGCCAGCAGGACGATGCGTTGTTTCTTCACCCACAGTTCCCCCGGGAGAGAGTCTAATGATAATCCTTAAAAAAGGCGCCCTGGAATAGGGCGCCCTACGCTCATTTGTGCAAGTTTAAAGTTTAGCTTGCCTGCTTTATCTAATTAAACGTTTCTTTTATGCGACACTTCTCCAAGTGTTACTTGCACAAATCGAACGTGCCGCACATTTAGACGAACTGTACATTCGATAGCGACTTTGAAGCATGCGTTTACTGGCGGTATACATCCTTCACCGTTGCCGCAAGGCATTGGCCCACTCGCGCGGCACCTCCTTCACGACAAAGGTTGAAAGCCCGTCCTCGGGCGTTTCATTTCCAAGATCACTTCGATCCACTCATACGGGCTTCCCGAGCGAGACCGTGGGTTCGGACGGTGCGAATGAATTTCTCGTTATAATCGAATTGATTATAAGGGTATATTTCTACGTTGAGTATAAAGGATGTCAAGCCCGCGCCAGCGGCAATTTTGTCCGGGCGACCGCCGTTTCGTCGAGGACATGGTGGCGGAAGCGATAAAGCTTCGCCGGCCGACCGCCGGTGTCAAAAGCACTTTCGCCGGTCTCCTCCACCAGTTCCTGCTGCTCCATCAACCGGCGAAAGTTCTGCTGAAGCGCCCCTGCCGATGTAGTCGTCAACGCCGTCCGCGTCAGCGCATTGCCATCGGCGAGAAGCCAACGACATTGTTGATGACGAACGTAACGATCCGCGGCTTCAGAGAGGAATTCGCGCTTCGTCCAGATGGATGAGTGGGCTGGCAGGTCCGGGCGGCCGCGCCGTTGAGGATGCAGCATCGAGAGCCGCGCTCGCCGAGGATGACATAGGTCGAGATTCGCGCGCCGGAAGTCTTGCTCCATGTCTCCACGAATCCATTGGCAGGATCCCGGCTTCTTCGCAGTGGTCAGGGTCGAGCGTTATCGAACCGTGGTAGTTGAGGTTTGCTTCGCGACGTGGATGCCGTGCAGCTTGCCGGCGACTATTTTTCGCATTGGTCCCGTTGTCCTATTCATCTCACAAAGTCAGTCCTGATGTTGAGCAGCTTCGCTGGGCTAAATCCCGACGACGAGCGCCCCGCCGCTGAGTCCCGCACCTGCCGCCGCCAGGAGTATTTTCTTCCCCGGCCGAAACGGCTCCGCTCGATGGGCGAGCGACAGTGAGAGCGGGATCGTCGCGGCGGAAGAGTTGCCGTATTCGGCAATCGTCTTGACAATTGCTTGATCCGCTATGCCGAGGTTACTCCCGACAGCATCGAAAATGCGAGCATTGGCCTGATGCGGCACGAACCGGTCGACATCCTGTGGTCGCACTCCGGCAGCGGCTAGCGCGCTTATCGAGCAATCGGTCATCATCTCGACGGCCTTTGCGAACACTTCGCGGCCGTCGGTCATCGTCATTCGGGTTTGCGCGAGGTCGAGGTCACCGTGGAACGGGATGTTGCTTCCTCCTGCGGGAATCTGGATCAGGCCGTATCGCGAGCCGTCCGAATCCACGGAGGCACCGAGAATCCCCCGATCAGTATCCTCGCACGGACCGATCACGACGGCGCCCGCGGCATCGGCAAACAGCACGGCGCTGGCGCGCTCAGAGGGATTGATGCGGCGGCTGAGGATATTGGCGGCGATAACAAGGCTCGCTTTGCCGTGCAGGCGGGTAAATCCGTCCGCAAACATCAGCGCATAGATGAAGCCGGCGCAGGCGCCGGTCAGATCGACAGCGCCGGCGCGGCCGAGCCCCAGCCGATGTGCGACCAGGGGCGCGCTGGGCGGCAGGAGGTGATCGGGCGTCGAGGTGGCAAGCAGCAGCAGACCGATGTCGTGGCGCGCAATGCCGGCGCTGGCCAGCGCCATGGCGCCGGCCTGCGCAGCAAGACCAGACAGCGTGTCTTCGTCCGTTGCCCAGAAGCGCGACCGGATTCCAGTACGCCGCTCGATCCAGCCCGGTTCGAGGCCGAGATTGTTCTCGATTTCGGCATTCGCCACCTTTCGCCCCGGCGCATGATGGCCAAACCCGAGAAGGCGCGACAACCTGCTCATGGCCTCGAACCGAAGCGTTCGCCGGCCTCCTCGATCGCGTCATGGAGCCGATCGAGCTCGTCGCCGGTGACGCAATAGGGCGGCAGGAGATAAAGGACATTGCCGAGCGGGCGCACAAGCAGGCCGAGCTCGAGGAAAAAGGCCCGCAGCTTAGGTCCGATCTCGGCCAGATAGCCGGCAGAGCCGGCGCGCAGGTCGAGAGCCAGGATCGTGCCGATCGCGCGGCTGTCGGTGAAGTTGGCATTGTCGCGAAAGCGTCGAAACCCGGCGGCCTGCCTCGCGCTCAGGGTGGCGATCCGCTCGGCCACCGGCTCGTCACGCCAGATCTCGACATTGGCGAGTGCTGCCGCGCAGGCAATCGGATTGGCCGTGTAGGAACTCGAGTGGAAAAACGTCTTCTTGCGATCCGCCGAACAATGAGCATGGAAGATGGCATCGGTGGCAAGCGTGGCGGCCAGCGGGATTGCGCCACCGGTCAGGCCCTTCGAGGTGCACAGCATGTCCGGAGAGATGTTCGCCTGCTCGCAGGCGAACATGCTCCCGGTGCGGCCCCAGCCGGTCATCACCTCGTCGGCGATCAGCAGCGTGCCGGAGGCTTCGGCAATCTTCTTCAATCCGGTCAGAACCGAGGCCGGATACATCAGCATGCCGCCGGCGCCAAGCACGAGCGGTTCGACGATCAGTGCGGCGGCGCGCCGGTCGCGGCTGACGGCCTCGAATCTATCCAGCGTTGCCTGCTCGCGGCCGGCGGCCGGGAAGGGAATGGTGTCGACCTCGAACAGCAAGGGTTCGTAGGCGGCGTTGAACACGCCACGGGCACCGACGCTCATCGTGCCGATCGTGTCGCCATGATAGCTGTGCTCCATGACGACGATGCGCGAGCGCGGCGCGCCGATGTTGCGGAAATAGCCGAGCGCCATCTTCAGCGCGACTTCGACGCTGGTCGAGCCGCTGTCGGAATAGAACACCCAGTCGAGTCCGGCGGGAGCGAGCCCGACAAGCGCCTTGGCCAAGCATTCGGCAGGCTCGTGCGTGAAACCTGCGAAGATGATCTGGTCGAGGCTCGAGGCGGTCGTCTCGATCGCCTTTATAATGCGGGGATGGCGGTGGCCATGGGTGACGACCCACCAGGAGGAAATGGCGTCCAGAATGCGCGCGCCATTGGCTTTGTGGAGATACGCGCCTTCAGTCAGGACGATTTCAGGGATCGCCGGCTCGAGCGCGTGCTGGGTGAAGGGATGCCACACACGGGATTGCGGCATCATCCGCCTCCGGCAATCAAAGCGAGGTCGAAGCCGGCAATCATCGCTTGTCTCAGCGTTTTGTCCGTCAGCGGATCGAGGTGCGGCAGCCTGCCGAGTTGCGGCACGTCGCCGAATTCCACGATCGTCCGTTGCGTATCGGTCATCTCATCGCCGATGAAGGCGATGCCAGCCAGCGGGATAGCGCGCGCCCGCAGGGCCTCGATCGACAGCAGGGTGTGATTGATTGTTCCGAGCGCGGTGCGGGCGCACAGAATGACCGGCAACTGCCATTGCTCGAATATGTCGATGAACCTTGTCCGGCGGTTCAGCGGCACCATCAGCCCGCCGGCGCCTTCGATGACGAGCGGTGTCGGCAGGACCGGAAACGAAAGATCGGCAGCCTCGATCGAAACGTCGTCGATTTCGGCCGAACGATGCGGCGAAAGCGGGCTCTTCAAGCGGTAGGCTTCCGGCAGCACGCGCCCCGACGGCAGCCCGGCAAGCCGCGCAACCGCCTCGCTGTCGGTCTCGCCGTCGAGGCCCGATTGCACCGGCTTCCAGTAGAAACCGTCAAGCAGGCCGGCAAGCCCGGCCGAAAACACCGTCTTGCCAATTCCGGTGTCTGTTCCGGTGATGACGATGCGCTTGGTCATGTCGCCTCCGGTCATGTCTGGGCCAACACCTCGACGAGCGCCTCGACCATGGCGGAAATGTCGGCTTCGCCGATATTGAGCGTCAGTGAGATGCGCAGCCGCGACGTGCCCTCGGGCACGGTCGGCGGACGAATGCCGCGTATGTCGAAGCCGCGGGCCTGCAGGCGCGCCGCCACTGCCATGGTGCGCCTGACATCGCCGATCACCAAGGGCTGGATCTGAGAGCCACTTGGTATCACGCCGCAGCGATCGACCAATTGGCGGCCTGCGAGGGCGACGCGTTCATGCAGCTGAACACGCCGCATAGGCTCGTCGGCGAGCATTGCGAGCGCTTCGCGCGCCGCGACCGCCATCAGCGGCGATGGCGCGGTGGCGTAGATGAATGGCCGGCAACGGTTGATCAGATACTCGCACAGTGTCCTCGGCCCGGTCACGAGCCCACCAGATGCGCCGAGCGCCTTGCCGCAGGTGTGGAGCGCGACGATGTTGTCGCGGCCCTCGAAAGCGGCGGCCAGCCCCCGGCCGTCCGGTCCCCAGACGCCGGTCGCGTGCGCCTCGTCAATGACGATGAATGCGTTGTGCCGATCGGCAAGCGCGGCCAGGCTCTCCAAAGGCGCGCAGTCGCCATCCATGCTGTATAGGCTTTCCACCGCAATCCAGACGCATCCCATGCCGCCTTCGGCGCGCCAACGCTTGATCGCGTCCTCGACAGCATCGACGTCGTTGTGCGCGGCCAGCTTGAACTCGGCACGTCCGGCCTGTGCCCCCTCATGCATGCTGGCATGGGCGAGCTCATCGAGGACCAAAAGGTCGCCCTTCTGCGGCAGCGCCGTCAGCAGAGCGAAGTTGGCGATGTAGCCGCTGCCGAAGAACAGCGCGCGGTCGGCTCCAAAGAATGCCGCCGCGTCTGCCTCGAGCTGCTCGTGTTCCGGTGCATTGCCGCGCAACAGCCGCGACCCGGTGGCGCCAACCGACGTGCCCCGCGCAATCGCCGCCGCAACCGCTTCGCCAAGTCTTTTGGAGGCGGCAAGCCCGAGATAGTCGTTCGACGAGAAGTCGCGCCCGGCGCGCGGCTTCAGCGTCCGCAGCCGGTCCTTGCGCGCCAGTCCCTGCAAGGTCGCCTCATAGCGGGCAAGCGGTGCCCCGTTCATTGCGCCTCGAGTTCCATCGGCTCGATGCCAAGGCGCCGGAACAGCAGGGTATCCTTGTCCTCACCGGGATTGTCCGCCGTCAGCAGCGTGTCGCCGACGAAGATCGAGTTGGCGCCGGCAAAAAAGCACAGCGCCTGCATCTCGTCGGTCATGGCCGTACGGCCGGCGGAAAGACGGATATGCGATTTCGGCATCATGATGCGCGCCAGCGCGATCACGCGCACGAATTCGATCGGCTCGATGGGCTTGGCGTCGGCAAGCGGGGTGCCGGGGATCGGGATCAGCATGTTGATCGGAACGCTTTGCGGATGTTCCGGCAGGTTGGCCAGCGTCACCAGCATGCCGATCCGGTCCACCGGCTCCTCGCCCATGCCGACAATGCCGCCGCAGCAGACCTTGATGCCGGATTGGCGAACGTGCTCGAGCGTCTCGAGCCGCTCGGCAAAGCTGCGCGTGCTGATGATCTCGCTATAGTAGCGTTCCGATGTATCGATGTTGTGGTTGTAAAAGTCGAGACCAGCCTGCTTCAGTCGAGCGGCTTGCTCAAGATCGAGCATGCCGAGCGTCATGCAGGTCTCCATGCCCAGCGCCTTGACGCCTTCGACCATCGCCACCACCGCATCCATGTCGCGCGCCTTGGGGTTTCGCCAGGCCGCGCCCATGCAATAGCGGGTTGCGCCGGCGTCACGCGCTTTCTTCGCCTCGGCGACGACGCGCCGGACCTCCATCAGCTTCGACGCCTTCAGGCCGGTCTCGTGATGCGCCGACTGGCTGCAATAGCCGCAATCCTCCGGGCATCCGCCCGTCTTGATGCTGAGCAGCCGGCTGAGCTGGACCTTGTTGGGATCGAAATTCTGGCGGTGCACGGTTTGCGCGAGGAAGAGGAGATTGTTGAAGGGGGCATCGTGAAGTGCCCGAGCCTTCTCCAGGGTCCACGCTCCAGGGTCAGGGGATTGAGCCTGTGGCGATGTCTGCGTTGGACTGGCTGTTTGCATGTCCATGCTGTTCCTCCGGTTCTGCCTTGCTTTGCTGTCTGATTGATGACGATCGGAAAGGACAGTTGATTCGATCCTGTCCGTTCCTCAGGCAATCATGAGCCCCAATAGTCGAGGCCGATATCCAAGATCGGCGCGCTGTGGGTCAGTCGGCCGACTGAAATCAGATCAACGCCGGTCGCGGCAATCGCTCGCGCTGTATCGGATGCGATCCCGCCAGAAGCCTCGGTGATAGCACGGCCGCCAACGATTGCGACGGCGCGGCGAAGATCGGCGAGGGACATGTTGTCGAGCAGAACCGCATCGGGAGCGAAGCCAAGTACCTCCTCCAACTGGGCCAGCGTATCGACCTCGACTTCGATCTTGACGAGATGACCGGCCCGTCTTCGTGCTCGCTCGAGCGCCGGGCGAACGCCGCCTGCGATGGCGATGTGGTTGTCCTTGATCAGAATTGCGTCGTCGAGGCCGAAACGGTGATTGGATCCGCCACCCGCGCGCACCGCATACTTTTCGACTGCCCGCAATCCGGGCGTCGTCTTGCGCGTGCAGACGATCTTCGCGCCATATCCACGAACCGCGGCGACGATCGATGCCGTTGCTGTAGCGATGCCGCTCAGATGGCACAAAAAATTGAGTGCCGTCCGTTCGGCTGTGAGAATGGCCCGGGCAGGGCCAACCACTGATGCAATGACCTCTCCATCCATGACATTGGAGCCGTCTGCCCGCTCCACCGAGATTTCGATATCAGGATCAATCAAGCGGAAAGCGAGCATCGCCAGATCGAGGCCGGCGACAACTCCGGACTGGCGCGCCGCCAGCACGGTTCCCGCTTGGTGTTCCTTCGGCACGATGGCCTCCGTGGTCAAGTCGCCGGCTCTGCCAAGGTCTTCAAGAAGAGCTGCCCTTACAAGCGGCTCAAGCATGATCGTGGGAAGCGGTGAGAACGTCATCACTTTGCCCCTTCGAGCCTTGGCGAGTGTCCGAGTTCCCGCGCAGCGGCCAAAGCGGCTTCGAGGGTGATTTCGGACCGTCGGGCGACAGTCGCATGATGAGGAAAGTCTGTCCGGTAATGAGCGCCGCGGCTTTCTTCGCGCAACAGGGCGGCAACCGCGATCATTAGCCCGACAGCCGCCGGATCCGAGGCCGCGTCCTTGCTTTCGGCGAGCGGCAACAAGGCATATGCGGCTGCTTTCAAACCTTCACCATCCCGGACGATGCCGAGTGCGCGCGACAGGAAAACACGCACGGGTGTCGGCGCGGGCGATGGGTAAACGTCCGCAAACGCAGGCTTTGTTCTCCGAGCAGGCGTTCCGGCGACACTTTCAGCGACCCAGCGCGCGTACACGACGGCCTCGGTCAAGGAATTGCTGGCGAGCCTGTTGGCGCCATGCAGTCCTGTCGAAGCGACTTCGCCGCAGGCCCACAGCCCCTTGACGGAGGTCCTACCGGAGCCGTCCACGGCAACGCCACCCATGTGGTAGTGTTGGGCCGGACGAATGGGGATGAGATCGCGCGCGGGATTGATGCCGGCTCCACGACAGGCTGATGCGATTGTCGGGAAGTGTCGAGCAAATTCCGGGCCAGGCCGTTGCCGCGCGTCGAGAAAAACACGGTGGCCGTTGGCAAGATGGTTCCAGACGGCGCGCGCCAAGACATCACGAGGCGCAAGTTCCGCCCCTGGCACGCTCTGGAGAAAAGCCTGGCCGGTTTCGTCGATCAGGGCAGCACCTTCGCCGCGGACCGCCTCGCTGACGAGCACCATAGGGCGTTCCGGGCCGTCAAGCGCGGTCGGGTGGAACTGGATGAACTCGAGGTCGGCAAGGACAGCTCCAGCGCGGGCCGCAAGCGCCAGGCCCTGTCCGTAACTGCCCCAAGGATTGGTGGTGTCGAGAAACAGTCCCCCGATCCCACCGGTGGCGAGGACGACCCGCCGTGAGCCGAAGAAGACAGGTCCTATCGAACCGCTCGCCCAGACGCCTCGGATCGCATTCTCTCGCACCGCCAGCCGGCGCGCTTCCACGCCCTCCACGACAACAATCGACGGTGTGGAACGCACAGCCGCGATCAGGGCACGCATGATCTCACGCCCGGTGCCGTCACCATGCGCATGAACGATGCGACGTCGGCTGTGTGCGGCCTCCAATCCGAGGCACAGTGATCCTTTCGACGTACGGTCGAAGGGAACCCCAAAGCCCGCAAGCCCCTCTATCGCCTTGGGCGCGGCTTGGAGAATGCGGCTCGCCACGTCTGTGTCGCAGAGACCATCCCCGGCGGCAAGCGTATCGGCCAGGTGCAGTTCCGGATCGTCGTCTTCGCCGAAACTTGCAGCCAGACCACCCTGTGCCCACGTGCTCGAATTGTCAGCTCCCAGCAGCGTCCTGGACAGAAGCAGCACCGGCTCCGGCGCCAGTTGAAGCGCGGTCATCAGTCCGGCGATGCCGCCGCCGATGATGATGGGCCGCCCGAAGAAGCTGCGGACATCGGCGCTCAAATTGCCAGCATCCGTTCGACCGCAAGCCGCGCGCGCCCGGCGATCCCGGGTTCGATGGTTACGATATGGTGGTTCTGCTCGAGCGCCATGCGGATGTTGGCAAGCGTGATCCGCTTCATGTGCGGGCACAAATTGCAGGGCCGGATGAACTCGACCTCTGGGTGCGCTAACGCGACGTTGTCGCTCATCGAACATTCCGTCATCAGCACGACACGTGCCGGCCTTTGCCTTTCGACATAGTCGGACATGGCAGCGGTCGAGCCGGAAAAATCTGCTTCAGCCACGACGTCGGGCGGGCATTCGGGATGCGCGAGCACGATCACGCCGGGATGGCTTTCGCGCAACTCGCGGATGTCGGCCGGTGTAAAGCGCTCATGCACCTCGCAATGCCCTTTCCAGGCGATGATCTGCACATCGGTCTGGGCGGCGATATTCTGGGCCAGATATTCGTCCGGCAACATGATCACCTGAGGAACGCCAAGGGATTGGACGACCGCCTTGGCGTTGCCGGATGTACAGCAGATATCCGACTCGGCTTTCACTTCGGCCGACGTGTTGACATAAGTGATGATCGGCACGCCGGGATAACGCTGGCGCATCAAGCGCACGTCTTCTGCCGTGATCGATTCCGCCAACGAACAGCCTGCCCGCAGGTCGGGAATGAGCACCGTCTTTTGCGGATTGAGCAGCTTGGCCGTTTCGGCCATGAAATGTACGCCGGCCAGCACGATGACTTGCGCCTCGATCGTCGCAGCCGTGCGGGCCAGTGCCAAGCTGTCGCCGACGATGTCGGCCACGCAATGGAAGATCTCGGGGGTCTGATAGTTGTGCGCCAGGATGATGGCGTTGCGCTCGCGCTTCAGTGCAAGGATCGCCTCGATATCCTCGACGAAAGCCGGCCATTCGATCGGCGGGATCACTCGTCGGACGCGCTCGTAGAGAAACGCGGTCGCAGGCAGCATGGCGCTCATCGACCCCTCCAGCTTATACTCTAGTTGAAAATAACCAGCATATACTTGCTGTGAGTATAAGCGATGTCAACCCCGCGCCAGCGGCAATTTTGTCCCGGCGATGACCCTCTCGTCGAGAACGGCGTGGCGGAACCGGTAAAGCTTCGCTGGCCGGCCGCCGGTCTCCGCGGTTGCCTCTCCGGTCTCTTCGACCAGCTCCTGCTGCTCGATCAGCCGGCGAAAGTTCGGCTTACGCACGAGCCTGCCGGCAAGCGCCTCCACGGTTCGCTGCAGCTGCAAAAGCGTGAAGACTGGCGGCATCAGCTCAAAGACGACCGGCCGGTATTTGATCTTGGAGCGCAGCCGCGCAATGCCGGTCGCCACGATGCGGCGATGATCGGCGACCATAGACTTGCTGGGCACCAGCGGAGGCAGCGTCGCGTCCCGTCCGCTTCCGGCCTCTTGGACCAGGCCTGCTTCGTAGACTAACTCATAGCGTTGAAGCGTGAGTTCCTCGTTCCAAAGGCGGTCGTCGAAGCCGAAGGCTATCGTCGCCCGCTGCCAGCGTTCACGTCGCGTGGCCGCGTCGCTGACGCCGTCTGCCCATTCAATCAGGCGCGGTCGCAGAACGTCCAGCACGACCGGAGGCGTGCCGGAGCGGTGGTCCTCCCATGGAAAATATTCATACCAGCTCTGCCAGCCGCACTTGGGCGAGCCAGCTGCCTGTTCCTTGCGGGTCAATGCGAGATAGCTGATGGAGATGACGCGCTGCTGGCGCTCGGCGCCGATGCGATCCCGATCCGCGAAGGTGTAGAGTTGCTCAATATACCCCAGCGGATGGCCGGTCTGCTGCTCGACCCACCCCCTCAAACCGGATTGCAGCGATCGGTGCTCAAGCGCAAATGGTCCGGAGGGCAGGGTGTCCGCCTGGCCGATGGTGAGGACACAGGGTTCACTGTCGTTTACGGCGACGACAAAGGCGATCAGGTCCACTTTGACTTCGTCGGCCTTGACGGCGGCTCTGTCTTTCCTGGGTCCTTTTGCCTGATCGTCCATGTTCGCGAAAGTGGTTGGCCAGCTCGGGAGCGCCTGAATCGATTAAATGTAAGCGCGCCTGTCCGCACGTCAACACCGCACAGCTGCACGGCCATTTTTAGCTCTTCGCACTTGCACAAAAATGTGGCAAACGCGACACCCGCGGTTGGTAACGTTGGGGAAGGAGGGTCCATTGAGTGCGTTTGGTGACACCAAGGCGATCACACCGCCGGATATTCGTTCGCGCAAAGGTGGGACGCCGCTCGTCTGTCTTACCGCCTACACGACCCCAGTCGCCCGGCTTGTCGATCCCCATTGCGATGTGGTGCTGGTCGGCGACAGCGTCGGCATGGTTCTCCACGGCCTGCCCTCGACGCTCGGTGTGACGCTGGAGATGATGATCATTCACGGCCAGGCCGTGCGCCGTGGCCTCGAGCAGGCGCTGATGGTCGTCGACCTGCCGTTCGGTTCCTTCGAGGAAAGCCCCGAGCAGGCTTTCCGCAATGCCGCGCGCGTCATGGCCGAGACCGGCTGCGCGGCCGTCAAGCTCGAAGGCGGCGAAACGATGGCAGAGACGATCGGCTTCCTCGCCGCGCGCGGCGTGCCGGTCATGGCCCATGTCGGCTTGACGCCGCAGTCGATCAACACCATCGGTGGCTACCGCGTGCAGGGCAGAGGCGGGGATGCCGAGCGCATCAGGCGCGACGCGCTTGCGGTGAGCGAAGCGGGCGCCTTTGCGGTCGTGCTGGAGAAGGTTCCCGAGGCGCTCGCCCGCCGGATCACCGGGGAGGTGGCGACCCCGACCATTGGCATCGGTGCCTCGGCCGCCTGTGACGGCCAGATTCTCGTCGTCGACGACATGCTGGGCCTCTTCGGCGACTTCCGGCCCAAATTCGTCAAGCGCTATGCTGAACTGGGGGAGGCCGCTGCGGCTGCGATCGCGGCCTATGCGCGGGAAGTGAAGGAGCGCCAGTTTCCGGCCGCCGAGCACGTGTTTGCCGATGCGCCCAAGCCCGCCGACGGGGACGCCACCAAGAGCGGAGAAGCAGCGTGAGCGTGCCGATTGTCAGGAGCGTTGCCCAGCTTCGCCAAATCGTCGCCGCATGGCGCCGCGAGGGCGTGAGGATTGCCGTCGTGCCAACGATGGGCGTCCTGCATGAGGGCCATCTCAGCCTGGTGCGCGCGGCACTCGTGAAGGCCGACCGGGTGATCGTGACGCTCTTCGTCAACCCGAAGCAATTCAACAGCGAGGCCGATCTCGCCGCGTATCCGAGCACCGAGGACGAGGATGCCGCCAAGCTGGCACCGCTTGGCGCGCACCTGCTTTATGCGCCGGACGCAGAGGAGATGTATCCGGCGGCCTTCGCCACGACCGTTTCGGTGTCCGGTGTCAGCGAGGGCCTGTGCGGTGCCTTCCGGCCGGGACATTTCGATGGCGTGGCGACCGTCGTCGCCAAGCTCTTCCTGCAGACCAGCGCTGACTTCGGCTTCTTTGGCGAAAAGGACTTTCAGCAGCTTCAGCTAGTCAGGCGTATGGCCCGGGACCTGGATATTCCAATCACCATTGTTCCTTGTCCGACAGTCCGCGAAGCCGACGGTCTTGCACTATCATCGCGCAATGTCCGGCTCTCGCAAGCAGAGCGTGCTGTTGCCCCCGAGCTATCATCGGTCTTGCTCGAGACGGCTGAGCGGCTTGCCCGCGGCTCGCCCGTCCTGCCAACGCTTGCCGAAGCGCGCGCAGCAATTCTGGCTGCGGGCTATCGCGAGGTCGAATACCTGGAACTTCGCGACGAGGCAGATCTGCGACCCATGACAAGCCTTGACCGACCTGCACGCTTGCTTGTCGCGGCCTGGCTCGGCGGCACACGGCTCATAGACAACGTCAGAATATCACGGGTTTCAACAGATTAACGGGGTTCTCGGCACGCGCTGTATCCGTCCGGGATCGTTTAAAACAAGGTCTCTGCCTGGCATCGAGCGATCACGGAGGTTACGCAAAGCGCAAATGCATCGCGTGTTTGAGAACTTCGTCGAGCAACTGTCTGCAAGTGTTGATGCTGCCGATCTCCGTGAGGCAATGGCATCCGCTGCAGCCGGCTTCGATTTTCCGCTATTCGCCTATTTCACTTACCCGTCGGCCTCCGGCGACGCCCCGCAATTGATCTCAAACTATCCTTCATCCTGGACATCACGTTATCTGCAACAGCGGTACCACAGTCTTGATCCGGTCATCCTGCGCGGGCTGCAAGGCTGGGATACCTTCGATTGGGGTGTGGATCGCGCTCGGCACTGTCTGCCGAATTCGCAGCAACAAATTCTGGAGAGTGCGGCTGAGTTTGGCATCCGCGGCGGCCTGACGATGTCCATGCATGATCATCGCGGCCGGTTTGCTGCCCTGACCTTTGCTTCCGACGAGTCCCGTCCGCCTCTGTTGCGGTCACTGACACGTTACGAAAAAGCATTGCAGCTGGTCGCCATCAACTTTCATATCCATGTCCGGCGCAGGCTCGCCGACGATCGCGTGGTGGATGGTGTAACGCTCACCCCGCGGGAGTTCGAGTGCCTGAAATGGGCGGCGCGCGGCAAGTCGGCTTGGGTTATCAGCCAGCTTCTCGGCGTCTCAAAGCGCACCGTGACCTTTCATCTGGAAAACGCCAAGGCAAAGCTTGGCGTTCGAACGATCAACCAGGCCGTTGCACGACTGGCTGCCTCCGGCCAGGCGAGATCCTGATTCGTCGGCCACGATAGCTGTAAACCTCTACAGGCTGCATCGCTGCCGGCTTTGCCCTTCGATGGCGGGAACACATTCCCGCACGGAGGCGACCATGATGCAGCTGATAACACCAGACCTTTACGACGAGTTCGCAAGCGAGCTCAAAGAGATGCACGGGCTGAGGTTTCGGGTGTTCAAGGAAAGGCTCGATTGGGAAGTTGATACCGAAGACCAGATGGAAACAGACCCGTTTGATGGTCTGAAGCCTGTCTATCTGCTCCTCAAGGGATCCGACTGGCGAATTCGCGGTTGCGTGCGTCTTTTGCCCAGCACCGGACCCACAATGTTGCGCGACACGTTCCCGGTGCTGCTGGGTGCTGACGTCGTGCCCTCGACCTCCGACATATGGGAGAGCAGTCGTTTCGCGCTCGATCTTCCTCCGTCGGCGCCCAAGGCAGCGGGCGGACTGGCCCAGGCAACCTACGAGCTCTTCGCGGGCATGATCGAGTTCGGCTTGGCCAAGGATCTGACCCGGATAGTAACGGTGACGGACACGCGCATGGAACGGATCCTTCGCCTCGCGACGTGGCCATTGTCGCGCATCGGACAACCCAAGTCCGTCGGCAAAACGGAGGCGGTGGCCGGGTTTCTCGAGATTTCCCGCGCGAGCCTTTTGCGCATCCGCAGCAGGGGACGTCTGAGCGGACCGGTACTGTGGCAACCGGTTCTAGGCCCGTCGGCATTGTGGACACCTGAGCCGTGAAGGATGCTGGTCTGCCCAAGGAAGCGACGGTCGGTCTTGTATGCTGGCCGGACTGGCGTCGTCACGAAGCTTACCACTACGCCAGACGATTGCCACGCACTGCCTGGGCCTGGGAGTTTCTTCGGCGCAATCCACAATTCCAGCGCGACCACGCCAAAATGGCACCGTCCGCCTGCATTGTCGGAGCCCAGGCCGACATGAACATACTCGAGTTGACGACAGGATCATCTTTCCTAAGACAATGGAGCCTCCTTTTTCGCGGACGCGCCACAGTCGGACGCTACGTCGGCAAGGGTCTTTTGGGATCCGCGCGACTGCGCCCGTATTCTACGAGCGGCCGCGGAGCCGGTTGGGCTCGACCACGATTTTGAACCGCTTGATCTCCCTTCGCTCTCATGCTGCAAGGACATCCTGCTGACACCTGCCGGCGTGCAGCACGTGCTGCTGAGGGAGGACTGCCGGAGTCTGCAGATCGCCCTTTCCGGTGCATCCGTTCTCCGCCCGTTGCGGCTATATGTCGACGCGATCGTGCAGCCGCAGCACCTGAAGTTCCATGTCGCTGCCCTTCAGTTCCTGAACGACATCAATGGTTGCGGCCGCCTGGCAGCTGCTTGCTTTCCGCCGGAACCCCGCGGAGCGCGTCTGCGTATCGTGCTCCAGGCTTTGGATGGCTCGCTTGCGGGAGCATCTCATCAGGAGATCGCCATTGCCCTGTTCGGGAGACGCCGTGTCGAAGAAGATTGGTCTCATCCAGGTAGCCATCTTCGCGATCAGGTGCGTCGCGCCATCCAACGTGGCCGCTACCTGATGGGCGGCGGCTATAGACAGTTCCTGATGTAATTCGGGTGACAGCTTGGTGATTGTCTTATTCGAAAACGCGCAGGCATCAATCTCCATTTCTCACTGCTATTGTGCCTTGTACAAGACGTGACACGCGCCTAGTTCTTCCGCTGCGGGAATCGGGTTTGAGTAATACGGACGAAGCACTGAGAACCAACGTTTTCGTGATAGTGCATTCATGCCCCGAGAATCCTGATGACCGTTACGAACCCCGACAAAGCCGGCGCTGACTGAAACGGTCGCTGAACGTGCTCTGTGCCTGCGCCGCCTGACTCTCGGTTTCGGCTATGCCGACTAACAGCGTATTGATAGGCCATCGCGGGCTAAGCTCTACCGGCGAAAGCGTCAAAGCGGCAGGCAATCAGAAACTAGATCGGCGGCGACGATGATTATGATCAACGTGACGAACACGTGAATCATGCCGACGGCGCCGACGTTGCCGATGATGATGATGCCGACCATGCGTCGCTGATGCTGCCTAACTACAGTGCTGTGTGATCATGCCGATCACCGCGTGACCACGAGCGGCGGCGGTTCGTGGTCAGGTGCGTGGCCGGGATGATCGCGCATGGCCGATTGGTCCTTCGTGCCGCGGGGTGTGGGCTTGCGTTCGGTCATGAGGACGTCAGGCGCAACGAGGAAGTTAGATCAGGGCCCCAAACGCGGCTTATCCATGGGGTGGATGATAGCTATCCCTACAATCAATTATACCAATATTACCGAATACTACTACAAGATCCCCAATGAAAGCGGCCGGATGGGTATCCGTCTCGCGTGGGCTGAAGCTGCCGGCAAGAATGGGAAGACGAACATGTGCGGGATTGTTGGCATCGTTGGGCAACAGCCGGTGTCGGATCGGTTGGTCGACGCATTGAAGCGTTTGGAATATCGCGGCTATGATTCCGCCGGCGTTGCGACGATCACCGAAGGTGCCTTGCACCGCCGGCGCGCCGAGGGCAAGCTCGTCAATCTCGAGAGGAGACTGAAGGAAGAGCCGCTGAGCGGCAACATCGGCATCGGCCACACGCGTTGGGCAACCCATGGGGCCTCGACGGAACGCAATGCGCACCCGCACTTTACCGACGGTGTCGCCGTCGTCCATAACGGGATCATCGAGAATTTCACCGAGCTGAAGGACGAATTGGCGGCGGCTGGCGCCGAGTTCCAGACTGACACCGACACCGAGGTCGTCGCGCATCTCTTGGCAAGACACCGCCGGGAGGGCATGAGGCGGCAAGAGGCGATGCGTGCCATGCTGAAACGCGTCAGGGGCGCCTATGCGCTTGCCGTCCTCTTCGAAGATGATCCGTCGACCATCATGGCGGCGCGCAACGGACCACCGCTGGCGATCGGTCACGGCGACGGCGAGATGTTCCTGGGCTCCGACGCGATCGCGCTCGCTCCCTTCACCAATGAAATTACCTATCTCATCGAGGGCGACTGGGCCGTTGTCGGCAATTCGGGCGCCCATATCTTCGATTTCGACGGCCATCCCGTCGAGCGTCCGCGCCATACCTCCACGGCCGCGACCGATCTGGCCAACAAGGGCAGCCATCGCCACTTCATGGAGAAGGAAATCTACGAGCAGCCCGAAGTCATCGCCCATGCTCTCCGTCACTATAGCAACATCATAGAAAATCGCGCCGACACGGTTTCTGGCATCGATTTCGCCAGGATCCCGAGCTTGGCGATCTCGGCCTGCGGGACCGCCTATCTCGCCGGACTGATCGGAAAATACTGGTTCGAGCGCTATGCGCGCCTGACGGTTGAAATCGACGTTGCGTCCGAATTCCGTTACCGCGAGATCCCGTTGTCGCCGCAGTCCGCGGCTCTTTTCATTTCGCAGTCCGGCGAAACCGCTGATACGCTCGCATCGTTGAGGTACTGCAAGGAGCGTGGGCTGAAAATTGGCGCTATCGTCAATGCCTGCGAATCGACCATCGCTCGGGAGGCCGATGCGGTCTTCCCGATCCTTGCCGGACCGGAGATTGGCGTCGCCTCCACCAAGGCGTTTACCTGCCAGCTTGCGGTTCTAGCCGCACTCGCCATCGGCGCCGCCAGAGCCCGCGGGACCGTAACCGAAGACGAGCTGCAGGCGCTCGTCAGGAGCCTCGCCGAAGTGCCGCGCGTCATGGGCCAGGTACTCAACAGCATCCAGCCGGAGATCGAGTTCCTGTCGCGCGAACTGTCAAAGTGTCGTGACGTCCTGTATCTCGGCCGTGGCACCAGTTTCCCGCTAGCGATGGAAGGTGCGCTGAAGCTCAAGGAGATTTCCTACATCCATGCCGAGGGCTATGCGGCGGGTGAATTGAAGCACGGTCCGATCGCATTGATCGACGACAACATGCCAGTGATCGTCATCGCGCCCCATGATCGCTTTTTCGACAAGACCGTCTCCAACATGCAGGAAGTGGCTGCCCGTGGAGGGCGGATTATCCTCATCACCGATGAAAAAGGGGCAGCCGCATCGAAACTCAACACCATGCACACGCTCGTGTTGCCGGCTGTCGACGAGATTATCGCGCCGATGATCTTCTCGCTGCCGATACAGCTTCTTGCCTACCACACGGCGCTCTTCATGGGCACAGACGTAGACCAGCCGCGCAATCTCGCAAAATCGGTCACGGTCGAGTGATTGTGAACCTTTATAGGTAGCGATGCTTGTCCATCTTCGCTGCATCCGCGGTGGAAATTGGTCGAAGGTATCAGCGTCCGCGAGGCTGGGTGGACGGTGCCGCGAATAGCCACTGGAGGCGTCAGTGAGAGTTCGAGTTGCTGTTCAAGAAAGCCATCGGGGAGAATGAGTCGTGTAGGATCGCAGGTCGAATGCGCTACAGCCGATCAGGCCATCTCATGGCGGGCAGGTTCTTAGAACTTGATCAAAAGCAGGTGAGCCGCCATATTCCGACCCGGCTGCCAATTTCAAGTGGCCCATTCCATGGATGAGGCCGGTCCGGCCGAATGGACGTCCATTTTTTTGATTTGCTGGGTGTGCGCCAGGGTCGGGGAAGAAATCTCCCGATTTGTCAGGCGCTCCCATCTTCTTGGAGATGTTTATGAAGGATTCGCGCATTCCCGAGCCAGTCTTGACGGCTATGTCGCAGGGGACCCACATCATCCGCGCTTATCGTGAGCACCTTGGGTATTCAATCGAGGACCTCGCGGTCGCGTGCGGGCTTGCCGCTCAGGAAATCCAAAACATCGAGCGGGGTCTAAAGTACAATAAGGGCTATCGGAATCGGATAGCGAGATCGCTGTCCATACCTGTGGGAATTCTTGAGGCAGAGTCGGACATATCGGACGCCGCCTGATCAGTCGGATAATCTGCAATGGGTGGAAGACCGCTCTTGTGATGTGACGTTTGCGGCTGATAGTCGTCGCTTGATTCCGTTGGACGCGAATGCCTTCTGGCGCAGTACCGCCAAGAGAATTCTCGTCCACTGTCCGAGTCAGGAACTGCACACGGGCTCGCCGAACAGGAAGTTGGAACGCTTCGTCATGCTGTCTTAGGCGATATAGCCGCCCGGAGTGCTGCGACACGTGCACGATAGCATTGGCTCGCGAGGATGGATTGCTAACGGCGAACCCATGCTGGTCGGCAAGGCGATACTGGCTGGAGCATCAACTCGGCCGACGAGAGTGGCCCCCCATCCTAGGCAGGATCGGCCGACATGGCCGGCATCGCGAGCCGCTCTGAAAAGAGCACAGCGGGCATCCAGACGCTGCCGGGTTGACTATGGGTGTCGGAACCGCAAAAAGGGGCCGCTCTTCATGAGTGGCGTGCGCCGGCAGTCCAACCCCAAGCCCCCCGCCAGGCTGCCGGCGCGCTTCTAGCCGCCTTGATGCACGGCGATAAGCTTTTGACGGCCTGAAGCGACATTGTGGTCGCCGTTGCGGTGCTTTTCCACGCGCCTCGTCAGGCGCCGGGATTGCTCCGTCGTGATGGCAGGCGAGGGTTTGCAGGTTGCGGTCGACGGGTTCGTTTCGGGGCGTCTGCCCCCATTGTTATGTCGCGAGTTGGGGGATGCGATCGAGGACGATGCGCAGGATGCGCTGGTCGGGGCACGATGTCGGCAGGTGCAGGCGGATTTGCGATTTCATCTCGACCACCCGCGCAGCGATTTTGATGAGGCGCAATCGCAGCGTGTCGAATTGGGCGACGGCAAAGCTCGAGCGCCTCGGCATCGCGGCCCGCAAGCCCCACATCAACCAGTAAGCACCGGCATGCAGGAATAGCCGGAACTGGTTGGCCGTCGCTCTGGTGCAGGATGTGCGGTCTGCGGCAAGATGCGTCTTCCACGACTTGATGTGGTTCTCGGCCGCGCCGCGCCGGCAGTAGACATCCTCGTAGAGCGCCTTGGCCTTCCCACCGGCAAGGTTGGTGACGACGAAGCGGATATCGCCACCTTGGGCGCCGACCTCGACCCGCGCGATGATGCGCTCGACGCGGCTCCAACTAGCGGCGCCGTCAACGAACTCCTTGAACCTGCGGACCTTGCCTGTCTTGGCCGACGCTTCGAAGCGCGCCGTCGTGCTGGCCTCCAGATCCGCGACATGCTTGCGCAGGGTCGTGGTGGGCGCGAGGCCAAAGATGAAGTCGACGTCGTTGGCGCGGCACCAGTCGATGACCTGCGGGTTGCAATAATGGCTATCGCCGCGGAGCAGGATTCGAATGTTCGGCCAGTTGATCCGGATCGCCCGCACCAGACGGCGCAGGTGGGGGCGGATCTCAGCCCCACTCGGCCGCTTGGCCGGTCGCAGGATCACGCTGACGAACCGTCCCGCACCATCGAACACGACGATCGGCTGGAAGCCGTACTCGTCATGGTGGGCATTGAACAGGCGAAGCTGTTGGCCTCCGTGCACAGCGTCGAAGGTGTCGTCAATGTCGAGTACGATCCGCTTCGGCACCTGCCGGAACGAGGCGCAATAGAGATCGACCATCGCCCGTCCCATCGCGACCAGCTCCCGCACGCCGGGTAGGTTCTCCAGCCGGCACAGCGTCGATTGCGCGCCAGATCCCGACCCGACGGCAGCGCATCCTGGGCCATCTTGAAGACCGGATCGCGGCGCAGCCGGTTGGCGTCGTCGCCGTCCTCGTAGCCGGCGGCGATCATCTTCATGCGAAAGCCGATCATGTCCGCCAGGCTGTGGACGACCTGGTCCGGGCAGCGCGGATCGTCGATGCAACGCGCCAGACGCTCGGCCACCCGCAACCGCTTTTCCACCTCGGCCAAGGCCAGAACGCCGCTGTTGGACGACAGCATGCCGCCGCGAAACGGGCGACGACGGACTTGCCGCCGACTGATGACAAACCGCTCAGCGGCAGCGCAAGATCGTTCATGGTGGGTGTGGTCTCCGGGAAATGGTTCGGATCGGCTTAAGCAACCAAATCCTACGTCATTTCAACGGCTTGCGCCACATCCACCAACCCCCATGAATTTGGTTAGGTTGATGCGGCGTGCCGCCGCCGTGAGGCCGCGCTCGCTCAGCAGCGCGTCGAGAACGACGAGAAGATTCAGATCGAGCCCTTTGAAACGCATGTCTTAGCTATCCATAGCGTGGATGCATTTGATTGAAACAAACGATTTTACCAATTTTCCGGAATGTCGCATGGACTTGGCAGGACCTCACGTGCGCCGATTACTGCCTCTATCGCGTGGCGAGTCCCTTGAGAAGAGCCCGAAAGAGGAAATCTGTCGCGTGCGGTGGAGATTGTACTGGGAATGAGAAGCAGCGCTCCGATCATGTCGAACTCTCCGACGAATGGCGGACCGGTACAATAGTTGATCGCAACTGGTCCGGAGCTATGAAACATCTCGATTACATATGAGGTGCCGAGTGAATACGCTGACAGCACCCACCGTCGCAGCGTTTAGCTGACGTTTGACGACGGTTCCTATCCATTTACACGCAGATTCTTGATGTGCTGGCGCAAAAGCGGGGGGCCGGCGACTTTTCTTCGTCATCGGGCTGACGCCGCAGAAGCCGGAACTCGTCCGGTTCCTATGGGCATTGGGCTTGGTCGGTCGCACAGGCTCTATGAGGGGCAATTTTGGCAACGCGACGCGACTCGGGTTTTGAACGACGCCGAAAACGCAAGCTGGAAAGGAACAAGATGGCAGATCAACTCGCCAACGAAATAATCGCCATTATCAAGAAGCGCGCCGCGTCGGAGGGCGGCATAGCGCCTGCCACAGGCGGCGAGATAACGGCTGCCACGGGACTGACTTCGCTCGGTATCGATTCACTGGGATTGGCGGACGTTCTCTGGGACCTGGAGCAGGCCTACGGCATCCAGATCGAGATGAATACGGCCGAGGCATGGTCGGATCTCCAGAATGTTGGGGACATGGTGGAAGCCGTGCGCAGCTTGCTCGCTAAGGGGGTGTGAATGGACAGGCGCGTCGTGATTACTGGGATTGGCGGTATTTGCGGGCTTGGGACCAACGCCGCCGCCATTTGGACAGAGATGCGAGAAGGCCGCTCCGCCATCGGCCCAATCGTCAACTCCGAGCTCCATGAATTGAGGGTCAGGATCGGTGCCGAGATCAAGGCGCTGCCGGAGCATGACATCGACGGCAAGCAACTCATCTCCATGGACCGCTTCAGCCTGCTCGCTGTGCTTGCGGCGCGCGAAGCCATGCGTCAGGCCGGACTTTCCTCCAAAGAGGGAAATAGCTATCGCTTCGGTGCGACGGTGGGCGTTGGCGGCTGCGGGTGGGATGCGATCGAGCAAACCTACCGCGCCATCCTTCTGGGCGGTAAGCGTGCCGCTCTCTTGACTGTACCCAAGGCGATGCCGGGTGCCGCTGCCGGCCAGGTCAGCATGAGTCTTGGTCTGCGCGGGCCGGTGTTCGGCGTCACGTCCGCCTGTTCCTCGGCAAACCATGCGATTGCCTGCGCGGTGGACCAGATCAGGCTCGGCCGGGCCGACGTGATGCTTGCCGGCGGCAGCGAAGCGCCGCTCATATGGGGTGTGCTGAAGGCATGGGAAGCGATCCGCGTGCTTTCGCCCGATACTTGCCGGCCATTCTCGGCCGATCGCCAGGGCCTGTCGCTTGGTGAAGGCGCCGGCATGGCGGTGCTGGAAAGCTACGAGCATGCCCTGGCTCGGGGCGCCACCATCCTTGCCGAAATTGCCGGTGCCGGCCTTTCCGCCGATGCGTCCGACATCGTCGCGCCGACTGTCGAGGGGCCGGAGGCAGCAATGCGGGCCTGCCTTGCCGATGCCAGGCTGGACGCCGAGGATGTCGACTATCTCAACGCGCACGGCACCGGCACCAAGGCCAACGACCAGATCGAGACGGCGGCGATCAAGCGCGTCTTCGGTCAGCACGCCTTCTCAATGTCCATTTCTTCTACCAAGTCCATGCACGCGCATTGCCTCGGCGCGTCCGGCGCGCTCGAGTTGATCGCCTGCGTGATGGCTATCCGCGAGAGCGTCGTGCCGCCGACTGCCAATTATCGTGAGCTGGACCCCGATTGCGATCTCGACGTCACGCCCAATGTGGCACGCGAGCGCAAGGTGCGCGTGGCACTGAGCAACTCCTTCGCCTTTGGCGGCACGAACGCGGTTCTGGCGTTCAGGCAGGTGTAGAAGCCATGAGAGATGCCTCCGGCAACATTATCTCTCGCATCCAGATGCTTGCCGGATAACTATTGTGAAGGGCGGGTCATTGACCGCCTCGGCGAATGCGGGAAGTGGCAGCGGAAGCTCGACGATCCGGGGGTATCGTCTTTGCGAAATTCTTAACTGTTGAAGCGGCTTGGACGTACCGCCGCCCCGTAAAAGGTAAGCGAGGCCCTGCGGGCTCGGCTTGAGGGTCTGAAGCTGTACACGACAATGTCTGGAAGCCGCAGGGTCGGCTCTGCGCCCGTTATAGTCGCCTGAGTGCTGCCGGCCCGGCCGCGCCGCGGGCGCCGTCAACGAACTCCTTGAACCTGCGGACCTTGCCTGTCTTGGCCGACGCTTCGAAGCGCGCCGTCGTGCTGGCCTCCAGATCCGCGACATGCTTGCGCAGGGTCGTGGTGGGCGCGAGGCCAAAGATGAAGTCGACGTCGTTGGCGCGGCACCAGTCGATGACCTGCGGGTTGCAATAATGGCTATCGCCGCGGAGCAGGATTCGAATGTTCGGCCAGTTGATCCGGATCGCCCGCACCAGACGGCGCAGGTGGGGGCGGATCTCAGCCCCACTCGGCCGCTTGGCCGGTCGCAGGATCACGCTGACGAACCGTCCCGCACCATCGAACACGACGATCGGCTGGAAGCCGTACTCGTCATGGTGGGCATTGAACAGGCGAAGCTGTTGGCCTCCGTGCACAGCGTCGAAGGTGTCGTCAATGTCGAGTACGATCCGCTTCGGCACCTGCCGGAACGAGGCGCAATAGAGATCGACCATCGCCCGTCCCATCGCGACCAGCTCCCGCACGCCGGGTAGGTTCTCCAGCCGGCACAGCGTCGATTGCGCGCCAGATCCCGACCCGACGGCAGCGCATCCTGGGCCATCTTGAAGACCGGATCGCGGCGCAGCCGGTTGGCGTCGTCGCCGTCCTCGTAGCCGGCGGCGATCATCTTCATGCGAAAGCCGATCATGTCCGCCAGGCTGTGGACGACCTGGTCCGGGCAGCGCGGATCGTCGATGCAACGCGCCAGACGCTCGGCCACCCGCAACCGCTTTTCCACCTCGGCCAAGGCCAGAACGCCGCTGTTGGACGACAGCATGCCGCCGCGAAACGGGCGACGACGGACTTGCCGCCGACTGATGACAAACCGCTCAGCGGCAGCGCAAGATCGTTCATGGTGGGTGTGGTCTCCGGGAAATGGTTCGGATCGGCTTAAGCAACCAAATCCTACGTCATTTCCGATCAGATCCCGAGCAGCCAGCCAGTATTCGACCGTCGCTGGCGCCTCCGCCCACTGAGGCCTTGTGCTTCCTCCAGCGAGTCAAGCCGATCACCATGCGTGTCGCCAGTTCTGGTGCTCACCCACGTGCCATTTGCGATCTTGTGTCGGTGAGAGCACCGCAAGCACCTCCCCTGCTAGAGGGCAAGGCGGCTTGCGTCGCCCGTGTTGTTACTATTCTTCGCTGTGGTCGGAGTTTTTTCCTTGGGTTCGGTATCGGGACATTCGACTTTGCAAAAAAATAGGCCATCGTGGTCGATCGTCACGCCCCCGATTTCGGCGGCACGATGGGACGACAACGGCAGCGCAAGCTCCATTTGCGCGAGGGGCTCGTCCCTTCAAATACTTGATGCATTTTGCGCTTTGCGTACCTCCGTGCATGTTGCTCGATGCCAGGCGGAGACCTCTGTCTAAACGATCGCGCATCGATGCAACGCCCATGCGTAGATCGCCATCATCGCGGCGATCGCTTTGCCGCGATCGCCGCAGCCGTTTTCGAGCACGACAATCATGCCGGCGGTGTCGGCAGCGATGCGCATGCAAAAATTCACAGATGCATGCTGGCCAAATGCTAGCTGCCCAGCAAATGTCCGGCATTTCGCAAGGCCCCTAGGAAGAGACTGGCATGGCCGTTGGCATCGATCTTGGCCTGCATCGACAGGGGCATGCTGTGCCAGTTCTCCAAGGGCGCAATGAAATGTGAGAACGTACCGTTGACGATGCAATGGTGGGTAACAAGGCCCTGTCTGTCCAACGCCAGCACGCCGATCTGGTCGCCCTGATATCGGATGGCTGCGACCCGCTGGACCCCCGCATCACCGTCGACCCGCACGTCGAAAAGCAGGATGCCGCGGCTCCTGGTGGCTACCTCGGCGGCCTTTTCAGCGAAGCTTAAGGAGAGCGAGCGGACGCTTTCGACCGCCAGCTGTAAAACCATCAAATCCAGTTCATCCACTGCCATAAGGTACCTGCGCGCAACACATGGGTGATAGCAATCGACCACACCGCTTGTTCACAGATGTCGGCTCACGACGATCATTCAGGTTGTTGCCGGACGTCCATTGACCGAGGGAGTGCTCCGGTTCGAACCGATCCTGAAGCGGAATGCGCTGGATCTACGGAACCCGAGGAGCAGGCCAGCCAAAGTTGCCGCGACATTCGATGTCGTGATCATTCCAGACATCTGCATCGGCGTCGCTGAACATCCCACTGGTAAGTCCGTTCTCTTGCGGCAAGCCCATCCTCGGGCCGTCTTGTACCTGAAACCCTCGCGGTGGCGTCCCTCGAAGCTCGGGACCGCCGGGCGCTTGATCGTCGAGAACTTTGTTTACGAAGGTCCGGACCTGCTGCAGAGCTTATTCTGGTGCGCTCGCCTTTGAGCATTCCGCTGAAGCGTGACGTTTCGCTAGTCAGTGTTCCTTGCAGGCTCACCCGAGGGCGCCTTGCACACAGCTGCACGTCAGCGCATGAAACTCGTCCCCCGTTCACTTCACAAAATGGATTTCCTGAAGTACTGGGAGCGCAGAGAAATCTCCGGTCGCAGCCTACCCGGTTAAAACAAGGACCCAACAATGAAGACTCTCGTCGTCTGCTCCGGCGGATTGGACTCCGTCACCCTTGCTCACAAGGTGGCAGCGGAGCACGAACTCGCCGGCCTCTTATCTTTCGATTACGGCCAACGGCATAGGAAGGAATTGGGCTTCGCCGCCCTTTGCGCGGAGCGACTGAGCGTCCCGCACCGTATCATCGACATCCACGAGATCGGCGGCGGCCTTTCCGGCTCCGCGCTGACCGATAATGTGGACGTGCCCGACGGGCACTACGCCGAAGACACGATGAAGGTCACGGTGGTGCCGAACCGGAACGCCATCATGTTGGCCATTGCCTTCGGCTTCGCCGCAGCGCACGACGCTGACGCGGTGGCGACGGCCGTGCATGGTGGGGATCATTTCATTTATCCCGACTGCCGTCCGGCCTTCATCGACGCTTTCCAGATGATGCAGGACCACGCGCTCGACGGCTACGCGAAAATTCGCATTTATGCACCCTATGTGAATCTCACGAAGGCGGACATTGTTAGGAATGGAGCAGCATACGGCACGCCATTTGCGCAGACCTGGTCCTGCTACAAGGGCGCCGAGCGTCACTGCGGGAGGTGCGGGACCTGCGTCGAGCGGCGCGAGGCGTTTCATCTCTCTGGGCAGCCGGACCCCACCGACTACGAGGACTCCGACTTCTGGCTCGATGCGCTGCGAAGGAGGACCGCGTAATGTTCCGCATCACCAAGGAATTCCACTTCTCAGCCTCGCATCAGCTCACCTCGTTGCCACCCGATCACCAATGCGCGCGCCTGCACGGGCATAACTACATCGTTGAAGTGGAGCTTTCAGCGAGTGGACTGAACGACAACGGCTTCGTGCGCGACTATCACGATTTGGCGCCATTCAAACGCTACATCGACGAGAGCTTCGACCATCGACATCTCAACGACGTGCTGGGACATGAGCAAGTCACGGCGGAATATCTGGCCAGACATTTTTATGAATGGTGCAAGGCACGCCTGCGCGAAACCTCGGCCGTGCGGGTGAGCGAAACGCCGAAAACCTGGGCGGAATACCGGCCATGACCGATACGCATCCCGCAATCCGCGTGAGTGAGATTTTCGGGCCGACGATCCAGGGCGAGGGCGTGCTCATCGGTTTGCCGACGGTCTTCGTCAGAACCGGCGGGTGTGACTATCGCTGTTCGTGGTGCGACAGCCTGCATGCGGTGGACAATCAATTCCGCCATGAATGGGAGATGATGTCCATTGGCGCGGTGTGGCAAAACGTGCTTGCGCTTTCCGGTGGCCGCCCGCTGATGGTATCGCTGTCAGGCGGCAATCCGGCCATCCAGCCGCTCGGCGCGCTCATCGAGCGAGGCCATGGTGAAGGTTACCGTTTTGCGCTGGAAACCCAAGGTTCGGTGGCCAGGGACTGGTTTGCCGACCTTGACGTGCTAGTCCTCAGCCCAAAGCCGCCGTCAAGCCAAATGACGACCGATTGGGCCGCTTTCGAGGCGTGCCTCCAGGCGGCACAAGGCAGGCCGCAAGTCGTGCTCAAGCTCATTGTTTTCGACGAAAGTGACTACGCCTACGCGAAAGACGCCGCTGCGAGATTTCCGCGGCTTCCGATCTATCTGCAACCCGGCAATCACACGCCCCCACGCCCCGCAAATGAAGACGCGCCTGTCGACCTTGACGGAATATTGAAGCGCATGGAGTGGCTGGTTGATAGCGTGACCCGCGACAGGTGGTTCGAAGCCCGTGTGCTGCCGCAGCTGCACGTTATGCTCTGGGGTAACAAGAGAGCTGTGTAGCCTAGGCCCGCTTTTCACTGAAACTGCGCCGACGAATATTCGGGTGGACGGGTTGTCCCACGCTTGACGGCGCTGCCGGGGTGCTTGCGGACTTCTGCCACCGGCACCAAGAGCGTGGCCAGCCGCTTACGATTAGGATTGTTGCCGAGGCTCGGTTTCGACGGGCGTCGGCCTGGCGGGAACCAATCAAAGGTTAGCGCGAGCCACGGGTGGAATAGTATGGTGTTGCGATCCGGCGGCGCCTGCTGCAGCTGGCACGGTCCTTGCGGATTCTCGTTGCAAGGCCGAAGGGAGCTGTCGGCCGACAACCATGATCTGGCCAGGACGATTGTCGACTGCTTCCGATACAGAAAAGAGGCCGGACTCGACGTGGCGCTTCAGGGACTGCGAAATGGAATACGGCGCCGGAAGGCACGACCGGACGATATCGTCGCTATGCCAAGACGCGTCTGGTCCGCTCCGAATCCTGTCTTGACACGACGGTCGCCGGTCAACAGTGAAAAACGTAGCGCAATCGGTTCACGATCGACTGAGAACCATGACCGTTCCTCTGCGGTGCTCAGACTGCCGCTGAGTGCCTGGCCGTTCCAATTTCGAAATATTTGTCGAACTTTGCCGCGATGCTCCTGACAAAGGGCCGGCTTTCCGCAGGCACGACGAAGCGGTCACCATCAAGTTCAAGCAACCGCGCAGGATCTTGGAGGGCCGTGGAACTCGCCTTGAGGAGAAGTCTTTGGCCGGCTTCGCCAAAGCGCTCCACCAGCTCAATCGCCGAGAAGGCGAAGTCACACATCAATCGCTCGATGATCCAGCCGCGAACACGGTCGTCGTCAGAAAGCGCGATACCCCGAACAGCGGCCAGCCCGCCATCAGCAACCATGCGTCCATACTCGGCGGTCGAAGGCATATTCTGTGCATAGCCCTGGCGAAACTGGCTGATGGACGATGGGCCGAGGCCGATCAATGTCTCGCAGCGGTCCTCGGTGTAGCCTTGGAAGTTCCGGTGCAAAGTCCCGGCGCGGGCCGCAAGCGCCAGCCCATCGCCCGGCTTGGCGAAATGATCGAGCCCGATTGCTTCGTATCCCTGGTCGATGATCGCCCGCGCTGCCAATTGCGATTGGGCAAACCGCTCTGCCGGACCCGGCAGCCATGCCTGGTCGATCATCGTCTGATGTTTCTTGAACCACGGCACATGGGCGTAGCCAAAAAGCGCTATCCGGTCCGGTTCCAGGGTCAGTGCCTGTGCAACCGTGGAGGCGACGCTCTCCCTGGTCTGATGCGGCAGGCCGTAGAGCAGATCGAGATTGACGGATTCGACGCCGCGCGAACGAACGCCATCAACAACCGTCTTGGTCTGCAGAAAGCTCTGCTCGCGGTTGATCGCTTTCTGCACCTTCGGGTCGAAATCCTGGACGCCGAGGCTCGCACGGGTCATGCCGATTTCGGCAAGTGCATCGAGGCGGGCATCGTCCATATCGTTGGGTCCGATCTCAACGCTGATCTTTGCACCGGGGAGAAAGGTGAAGCTGTTGCGCAGGACGGCTCCCAGCGCCACCAGATCCTCCGGTTTGAGCATCGTTGGCGAACCGCCGCCGAAATGGACGGCACGCACGCGGCCCTTGCCTGCGACAAGACCGGCGGCGGTGGCGATCTCGGCATGCAGTGAGCGAAGATATGTGGTCACTGGTTCGTAGTGGCGTGTCTGCTTGGTGTGGCAAGCGCAGAACCAGCAAAGCTTGTCGCAATACGGGATGTGCAGATAGAGCGAGATCTCATCGCCATCGTTGAGCGCCTGCAGCCAGCCACGACAAATTGCAGCATCAATGCCTGTATGAAAATGCGGCGCTGTCGGATAACTGGTATAGCGCGGGACGTTCTCGCCAAGTCTGGCAGCTAGCTCCAGTCGCATGTCGTGGTCCACCGTGTTTGCGTCGCCGGAACTGTGGATGCTTGGATGAGCCTAAGCCCTGATTTCGATCAACGTTCAGCACGGACAAACTGCCGCAAGGATTTTTCTACCGTCGATTGCTATCCTGCCCGCACTGGACCGGTAGAGCGATCGAATGACATTACGGCAGGACACTCACAGTTCCGGCATTCCCGTTCTTTGCCTGTCTTGCGAGGCACGGCACCGCGGTGTCTGTGGTGCGCTCGAACCAGACCATTTGGCTCAGCTCGCCAAGACGTCGTCGCGGCACAATATCGAGCCGGGGGTCGAACTGATCGGCGACGCCGAGGCGGTCGACTGTTATTCAAACGTGCTTTCAGGCGTGGTGAAGCTGACGAAGAGCCTTTCGGACGGCCGCCAGCAGATCGTCGGTCTCCAGTTCGCGCCGGATTTTCTGGGACGGCCCTTCAAGATGAAAAGCGCGATCAATGCGGAAGCGGCAACAGCTGTCTCGCTATGCTCGTTTCCGAGAGCGGCCATCGAACGGTTGATGAAGGAATCACCGGAATTTGTGCATCGCCTGTTCAAGCAGGCGCTGAACGAACTCGACGAGGCACGCGAATGGATGGTGACTCTGGGGCGCAAGACCGCACCGGAGAAGGTGGCGAGCTTTCTCCTCATGATCGCCCGGAACATCGATTCCAGTGTTGACCCGGCGGCTAGGTCGGCGTGCTTCGAGCTGCCGATGACGCGTGCCGACATCTCTGATTTCCTTGGAATTACAAACGAGACCGTGAGCCGTCAGCTGACCAGCCTGAGAATGGACGGCGTGATTCGGATCGAGAACAACCGCCGTGTCACCGTGGACAGCATGAGCCGGCTGGAACGGCGCTGCGGCGGCCGAGGCGCAACCGCCGTTTGAATGACACCGAAGCTGCATGGCCTACGTCACTTATTTCGTTCGGGGCAGGGCATGCTCGCGTTGGGCTTAGAAGAAGCCGCATAGCGACAGCCCGCTCTCCATCCGATCGCCTGAGCCAGGTGTGTTTCGGCCAACTCGTCGGCGAAGCATCCATCATCGAGGTGCTCGACGTGCAACCGGCTGTTCCAGGCAGGATTGCACTCGGCCGAAGTCAATACGCCTCATACGCAGGGGAAAATCGCCGTCTCCCCGAACCATGAATGTCACGAAGGCAGCGCAACGCTGGCGCTGGATGTCCCAAGGCATTGAAACGATCGACGTTCGGCAAGGCATCGGCCTACTTTCCAGCGTCACAGAAGGCGCGCTTCCCCACACGCCCGCGATCGCCTCCATACCCGGCCCGACCGGGGACGCGGGGCCTGTCCATAAGCGTGGCGGCCGGTGCTGCGCTTCCACATTCGATCGCCCCAGTCTGATCGCACCGAACTCGATGCTGCTCGAAGCAAAATCGTGCGGCTCTGACATGGATCAGGGCGAGCAGGCCACGGCTGCGCAATAAGGCACTGCGGTTGGCGCCCGCCGGAATTGGAAATCGGGGCTTGCGATGAAATTCGGCACAGAGATCGTCCTTCTAAGCCTGTTTGCGTTTGCGGCCCTGGTGGCTGCCGGCTTCGGTGTAGATGAACCTTTTCGCCGGCATATGTGGGTTTTGTTCTTCGCCGTGGCTGGCTTCACTGCGATTCTGTTGCGCAACACGGAGTTCAAGCCGGCAGTTCCGATCGACCCCGCCGCTTACATGGATGGGCCGATCCGCTACGGTGCCATCGCCACCGTATTCTGGGGCGTCGTCGGCATGCTGGTCGGCGTGGTCATCGCCCTGCAGCTCGCCTACCCCGATCTCAACATCCAGCCCTGGTTCAATTTCGGCCGACTGCGGCCTTTGCATACTTCCGGCGTGGTTTTTGCCTTCGGCGGCAATGCACTCATCTGCACGTCACTTTATGTCGTGCAGCGGACCTGTCGTGCCAGGCTGTTCGGCGGCGATCTCGCCTGGTTCGTGTTCTGGGGCTATCAGCTGTTCATCGTCATGGCGGCAACCGGCTACCTGCTCGGTATCACCGAGAGCCGCGAATACGCCGAGCCCGAATGGTATGTGGACCTGTGGCTGACCATTGTCTGGGTCGCCTATCTCATCCTGTTCCTCGGCACGATCCTGAAGCGCAAGGAACCGCACATCTATGTCGCCAACTGGTTCTATCTTGCCTTCATCGTGACCATCGCAATGCTGCATGTGATCAACAACCTGTCGATGCCGGTCTCCTTCCTGGGCTCCAAGAGCTATTCAGCCTTCTCCGGCGTACAGGACGCCCTGACGCAATGGTGGTACGGCCACAATGCCGTCGGCTTCTTCCTCACCGCCGGCTTCCTCGGCATGATGTATTATTTCGTGCCCAAGCAAGCCAACCGACCGGTCTATTCCTACCGGCTGTCGATCATCCACTTCTGGGCTTTGATCTTTCTCTACATCTGGGCCGGTCCGCACCACCTCCACTACACCGCCCTGCCGGACTGGGCCCAGACGCTCGGCATGGTGTTCTCGATCATGCTCTGGATGCCCTCGTGGGGCGGCATGATAAACGGCCTGATGACGCTCTCGGGCGCCTGGGACAAGCTGCGCACCGACCCGATCATCCGTATGATGGTGATGGCCATCGCCTTCTACGGGATGTCGACCTTCGAAGGCCCGATGATGTCAATCAAGGCCGTCAACTCGCTCTCGCACTACACCGACTGGACCATCGGTCACGTCCATTCGGGCGCGCTCGGATGGGTTGGCATGATCTCGTTCGGCGCGATTTATTTCATGGTCCCGAAGTTATGGAATCGCGACCGGCTTTATTCGCTGCGGCTCGTCAACTGGCACTTCTGGCTGGCGACGCTTGGGATCGTCGTTTACGCCGCGGTGATGTGGGTCTCCGGCGTCATGCAGGGCCTGATGTGGCGCGAATACAACGAGCAGGGCTTCCTGGTCTACTCCTTCGCCGAAACCGTCGCCGCCATGCATCCCTACTACATCATGCGTGCCATCGGCGGCGCGATGTATCTGTCGGGCGCCCTCATCATGGCCTGGAACATCGCCATGACCATCCTCGGCTACCAGCGCGAGGAGGATCCGATGCCGCGCTCCATCCCCGCCCTCCAGCCTGTGCGATCAGGAGCCAGAAAATGGGCCTGACGGACAGACACGCGGTCATCGAGAAGAACGCCACACTTCTTCTCCTCGGGTCCCTGCTGGTCGTAACAATCGGCGGTATCGTCGAGATCGCGCCGCTCTTCTATCTCGACAACACCATCGAGAAGGTGGAAGGCATGCGGCCCTATTCGCCGCTCGAGCTCGCCGGGCGCAACATCTATGTGCGTGAGGGCTGTTACCTCTGCCACAGCCAGATGATAAGGCCGTTCCGCGACGAGGTCGAGCGCTACGGCCACTATAGCCTGGCGGCCGAGTCGATGTACGACCACCCGTTCCAGTGGGGCTCGAAGCGCACCGGGCCGGATCTCGCCCGGGTCGGCGACCGCTACTCGAACGGATGGCACGTCCAGCATCTCACCGAGCCGCGTTCGGTGGTGCCGGAATCGATCATGCCGAGCTACGCGTTCCTGAAGGACATGCCCATCGAGGTGAAGGATTTCTCGACGCATCTGATCGCCAACAGCCGTGTCGGTGTGCCCTATTCAGACGACATGATCGCTCATGCCAATGCCGATCTCATGGCGCAGGCCGATGCGAATGCCGACACATCGGGCCTGGAGAGACGCTATCCGAAAGCCAAGGTTGGGGACTTCGACGGCGATCCGCAGCAGGTCACCGAAATGGATGCGCTGGTCGCCTATTTGCAGATGCTCGGCACGCTGGTCGATTTCAGGACCTATGACGAAGCCGCCGGTTACCGCTGAGGAGAATGGCGATGACCTACAATTTCATGCGGGAGTTTGCCGACAGCTGGGGCCTGCTTGCCATGGCGCTTTTCTTCCTCGGATGCGTTGCCTTTGCACTTCGTCCCGGCAGCCGCAGGCAAGCCGAGAGAGCCGCTCACATTCCTCTCAAGGACGACTGATCATGGGCAGCGAGCATATCGACGAGGTTTCGGGTATCTCGACGACCGGCCATGAGTGGGACGGCATCAAGGAACTCAACAACCCGCTTCCGCGCTGGTGGGTCATCACCTTCTACATCACCATTGCCTGGGCGATCGGCTACACCGTCGTCTATCCGGCATGGCCGATGCTGACTTCCGCGACCAGGGGTGTGCTGGGGTATTCGAGCCGCAGGGACGTCAAGAATGAACTGGCGGCGGCCGAAGTGGCCAAGGGTAAATTTGTCGCTGCCATTCAGGCGAAGACCGTCTCCGAGATTACTGCCGACGATACGCTACGCGAATTCGCCGTCGCCGCAGGTGGCGCCGCGTTCAAGGTCAATTGCGTGCAGTGCCATGGCTCGGGCGCTCAAGGGTCCAAGGGTTTTCCCAACCTAAACGACGACGATTGGCTGTGGGGTGGCAACGCCGAACAGATCCAGCAGACGATTGCGCACGGCATCCGCTTCGCATCAGACCCGGATACGCGCCTGTCGGAAATGCCTGCTTTTGGCGACATCATCACGACGGATCAGATCAAGCAGGTCGGCGCCTATGTCGCAAGCCTCTCCGATCCTGTTCAGGACACAAGCCTGATCGAACTCGGCGCCAATGTTTTCGCCGAGAATTGTGCGGCCTGTCATGGTGAGAATGCAAAGGGCAACAGAGAGCTCGGCGCACCCGACCTGACCGACGCGATCTGGCTATACGGGTCTGGCGAAACAGCCATCGCCGCGCAGGTCCGCGCGCCGAAGCACGGCGTCATGCCGGCCTGGATCGGGCGTCTCGGCGAGATCAAGGCCAAGGAACTCGCGGTCTATGTCCATTCGCTTGGTGGCGGAGAATAGGTACGCAGCCTATTCTCGTCCTCCCCCCCACCGCCAAGCGACGAGGCCCGGCGCGAGCCGGGCCTCGGCATCATCCAGAAACCGATGGGTCGCTGGTGACTGGAGCTTCTCGTGCTCGATAACACGCAAATAGAACGGCTCGAAGCCAATGCGGTCAACTCCGCCAAGACCCGTCAGCCGCTCTATGCCGCACGCAAGAAGATCTTCCCGAACCGGGCCTCTGGCAGCTTCCGCCGCTTCAAGTGGTCGGTGATGGCAATCACGCTGGGGATCTACTACCTGACGCCCTGGCTGCGGTGGGATCGCGGGCCATTTGCCCCTGACCAGGCCGTGCTGGTCGATCTTGCCAACCGCCGCTTCTACTTCTTCTTCATCGAGATATGGCCGCAGGAATTCTACTACGTCGCCGGCCTGCTGGTCATGGCCGGTATCGGCCTTTTCCTGATCACATCCACCGTCGGTCGGGCCTGGTGCGGCTATACGTGCCCGCAGACCGTGTGGGTCGATCTGTTTCTGGTCGTCGAGCGAGCCATCGAGGGCGACCGCAACGCGCGCATCAAGCTCGATGCCGGTCCCTGGACTGCGCGCAAACTCGTGCTGCGAACATCGAAACACGCCATTTGGCTGGTCATAGGGGTGCTGACCGGCGGCGCCTGGATCTTCTATTTCGCCGATGCGCCGACGCTGCTTGGGGAACTCTTCACCGGCACCGCGGCCCCCGTCGCCTACATCACCGTGCCCGTGCTGACGGCGACGACCTATACGTTCGGCGGGCTGATGCGCGAGCAGGTCTGCACCTACATGTGCCCATGGCCGCGCATCCAGGCGGCCATGCTCGACGAGAATTCCCTCACCGTCACCTATAATGACTGGCGCGGCGAACCGCGCTCGCGTCACGCCAAGAGGGTCCTTGCCGCCGGGCAGCCCGTCGGCGACTGCGTCGACTGCAATGCCTGTGTCGCGGTGTGCCCGATGGGGATCGACATTCGTGATGGCCAGCAGCTTGAATGCATCACCTGCGCGCTCTGCATCGATACCTGTGACGGTATCATGGACAAGCTCGGCAGGGAGCGCGGACTGATTTCCTATGCGACGCTGGCCGACTACAACGCCAATATGAGGCTGGCGACCCCGGGCGGCTCCGGTTCAGTCAACCCGTCACTGGTCAGGAGCGCTGACGGCCTGTTCTCCGACAAGGTGGCCCGTTTCCATATCCGCAAGATCTTTCGCCCGCGCACCTTCATCTACATGGGCGCCTGGTCGGCGGTCGGTCTCGCGCTGCTCTATTCGCTGCTGACCCGCGAACGGCTCGAATTGAACGTCCTGCACGATCGCAACCCGCAGTTCGTGACGCTGTCCGACGGTTCGATCCGCAACGGCTACACCGTCAAGCTGCTCAACATGATCCCCGAACCAAGAACGATCATTGTCACGATGCAGGGCCTGCATGGAGCCGAAATGAGCGTTGTCGGTATCGACCTGGCGGCGGATCGCTCCTTCGCCATCCCGGTCGAACCCGACCGGCTCAAGATGCTCAAGGTTTTCGTGCGTCAGCCGGCAGATCAGGTTCGGGGTGCAGCGCAAACCTTCAAGTTCCGGGTCGAAAACAAGGCAACGTTCGAGTCGGACGAATACACGGCCACTTTCAACGCACCGGAGATCGCCAGATGAGCGACACCTCGCGACAATCCCGCGAATTCACCGGCAGGCATATGCTGTTCACCATCCTTGGCTTCTTCGGCGTGGTCATAGCGGTCAATCTGACGATGGCGACGCTCGCCAACACGAGCTGGACCGGCCTTGTCGTCGAAAACACCTATGTGGCGAGCCAGCAATTCAACAAAAAGGCCGAGCAAGGGCGAACTCAGGCAGCCCTCGGCTGGACTGGCAAACTGACCATCGCAGGCGGTGAGGTCCGCTACAGTCTCACCGATGCTGACGGCAAGCCGGTTGCCTTGCGCGGCGTCAAGGTGCTGTTTCGTCATCCCGCCTACGAGGCCGAGGACAATTCCGTCACTCTTGCCGCTGCCTCCGGTCAGATATTCGCCGCGCACCACATTCCCAAGGATGGCGTCTGGATCGTCGAAATCGACGCCGATGCGAGCCTTGCGAAACCCTATCGCGACCTTCGCCGGATCATGATTTCCCACGGGGCGCTGCAATGAGCTGCTGCGCGCCAGGCGCCGAAATGGCGCTGGACCTGGACAAGGTCGCACTCGTCCGGCCTTCTAGCCAGGAAATCAGACTGGCGAGCCGCTCGATTGGCGAAAATCTTCGCCAGACCGACCTCTCGGTGCCGGCTGTGCATTGTGCCGCCTGCATCCAGACGATCGAGACGGCGATCGGCAAGCTGGATCGCGTCGAACGCGCTCGTGTCAATCTTTCAACGAAACGTGTTTCGGTCCGGTGGCGCGGCGACGAGGTTCCGCCATTCGTCGCCACACTTGGACGGCTGGGCTATGGCGCGCACCTGTTCGATCCCGAGGCTGACGGGAAGGACAGGACGCTCTCGGAACTGATCCGCGCCGTCGCGGTCGCCGGCTTTGCGGCGGGCAACATCATGCTGCTATCAGTCTCCGTCTGGTCCGGCGCGCAAGGCGCGACCCGCGACCTGTTCCATTGGGTCTCGGCCTTGATTGCCATTCCTGCGCTCGCTTTCGCCGGCGGCATCTATTTTCGCTCGGCCTGGAATGCGCTGCGCCACAGCCGCATGAACATGGACGTGCCGATCGCGGTCGGCGTATCGCTCGCTTACGCCATGAGCCTCTACGAAACGATCAACCATGGCGACCATGCTTATTTCGAGGCGTCGGTGTCGCTGCTGTTCTTTCTGCTGATCGGCCGCACGCTGGATCACGTGATGCGGGAACGGGCACGGACGGCCGTAAACGGACTGGCTCGGCTGGCGGCGCGCGGCGCCATGGTGCTGCGCGAGGACGGTTCGCGCGACTACTTGCCGGTTGGCGAGATCGAACCGGGAATGGAGCTCTTGATCGCGGCCGGCGAGAGGGTGCCCATCGACGGCTGGATCATTGGCGGGGCGTCGGATCTCGACTGTTCCCTGGTTTCCGGGGAAAGCACGCCCAGAACGGTGGGCCCGGGGGCGCAGGTCCAGGCCGGTACACTCAATCTCACCGGTCCGCTGACCATCGAGGCGATGGCCGCCGCGAAGGATTCCTTCCTGGCCGAAATGATTCGGCTGATGGAAGCGGCAGAGGGCGGCCGCGCCCGCCATCGCAGGATCGCCGATCGCGTCTCCGCGCTCTATGCCCCGTGGTCCACCTCACCGCCTTTGTGACGTTCCTCGGCTGGATGGCGGCGACCGGCGACTGGCACCGGGCAATAACAATCGCCATCGCCGTTTTGATCATCACATGCCCGTGCGCGCTCGGTCTCGCCGTGCCGATCGTGCAGGTGGTCGCTGCGCGGCGGCTGTTTGAAAGCGGCGTCATGGTCAGGGACGGCTCCGCCATGGAGCGCCTGGCGGGGATCGACACGGCATTGTTCGACAAAACCGGCACGCTTACGCTCGGACTGCCAAGGCTGATCAATGCGCCGTCGATTGATCCGACGATGCTCGCCATGGCGGCCGAGATGGCAGCGCATTCCCGCCATCCCTTTTCGAAGGCAATCGCTGGCAATGCAGCCTTTGCCGGCCAGCCGAAACTCGCGTCCGTCAGCGAGCATCCGGGCTTCGGCATCGAAGCCATCGCCGAGGGCAGTACCTGGCGGCTGGGTCGCCGCGGATGGGGTGAGTGGAAAGCTCGCACCGTCGGCGAAGGCAAACAAGGCTATGGCGGAACCGTTCTGACGAAGGACGGGGTCATTGTCGCGACTTTCGATTTCGAGGATGAGCTGCGTGCCGATGCCAAGGCGGCCCTCGAACTCTTGAACAGCGCCGGCGTGTCGGTGGAGATGCTGTCGGGCGACACAGAAGCTGCCTGTGTCGAAGTCGCGGAAGCACTGGGCGTCGAGCGCTTTATTCCCGCGTTGCTTCCCTCGGGCAAGGTCGAACACATCGAAGCATTGACCAGATCCGGCCACAAGGTCCTGATGGTCGGCGATGGGCTCAACGACACGCCTGCATTGGGTGCCGCACACGTTTCGCTCGCTCCGGCCACGGCGGCGGATATCGGTCGCAACGCCGCGGATTTCGTGTTCCTGCGTAAAAGTCTTCTGGCGGTCCCACTTGCTTTAGACATTTCGCGGAAGGCCGGACGGCTGATCCGGCAGAACATCGCCATCGCGATCGTTTACAATGGCATCGCCGTGCCGGTCGCCATTCTGGGGCACGTTACGCCACTGATCGCGGCGGTCGCGATGTCCGCCTCGTCCCTCCTGGTCATCGGCAATGCGCTACGCCTGCAAGGTTTCGTGTCAAATGCATCGGTGCAAGATGCCCGACATGACAGGCGCTCCGACATTGGCGCACTGGCACAACCCTCATGACGACGCTCGCCTACCTCATACCTGTGGCCCTGTTCCTCGGAGCGCTTGGGCTGGCCGGGTTCCTGTGGGCCTTGAGGAGCGGCCAATATGAAGATCTCGATGGCGCCGCCGAGCGGATCCTGATCGACCGCGGCGAGCCACGCAGTTGACCCAGCCTGCCCTGCGAGGACTCGCTCGAATATTTTCCGCGGTTGCTTCGCGTCATGCCGATTTCGGCGCGCGACGGGTGCGAACGGATCAGCCAGAATACGTTGCCGAACTTTCGGCCAGGAAAGGGCCGCACCGAACGGGAAGCCGGCCATTCCATGATGACCTGACCAGACCATGGTGTGGCGGTCGACCAGTCGACCGTGAACCCGCCGTTGCCGCGTTTATCGAGCCTGGTTGATCCACATCAGGGTTATCTCTTCATAGGCATGGTTTCATTGAGCATTTTTGAACGGAGAACGGATGTCTAACGGACGGTTAGGTCGCGTGGAGACGCTTGGGGAGATGAGCCGCAAACCGTGGATCGATTGCGATGCGTTCCAGTGCCCTTCGTCGCAGATAGCCGACGCAATGGCGGCACGCTGATGGCCGGCTCTGTCGATAGATTCGACGTTATTGTGGTCGGAGCCGGGCCGGTCGGACTTTCCTTCGCCGCGTCGCTTGCCCAGAGCCGACTCAAGGTGGCAGTGGTTGAACGGCAGTCGCTCGAAAGCCTGGCGAATCCGGCTTTCGACGGTCGCGAGATCGCGCTGACCCACGCATCGGTTGGAATCCTTCGCGAGCTCGGCGCCTGGGATGCCATCCCCGCTTCGGACAAATCACCGCTACAAGGCGCGCGCGTGCTCAACGGATCGAGCCCTTTCGCCCTGAGCTTCGATTCTCCCAGCGGATCTGGGGAACCACTCGGAATTCTGGTCCCAAATTGTCGGATCCGCAACGCCCTGTTCAAGCTTGTCCACTTCCAGGATCATGCCCAGCTGCTGTGCGGCCGCTCGGTCGTCAATGCAACAACCAGCCACAAAGAAGCAGTCATAACGCTCTCTGATGGCAGGCAATTGGCCGCTCGGCTGCTCGTTGCAGCGGATTCGCGTTTGTCCGCGACGCGCGACCTGCTCGGCATTGGCGCCGACATCAATCGGCTTGGCAACTCCATGCTGATTTGCCGGGTGAGGCACGAGCGCGCCCATCACCAGATCGCGGTCGAATGGTTCGATCACCATCAGACGATAGCGATGTTGCCGCTCATGGAAGGCGTGTCGTCGCTGCTTCTCACGTTGCGCTCAAGCGAGGCCGACAGACTGCTTGCTCTCGACGACGATTTGTTCCTCATGGAATCGACGAGCCGGTGTCGAGGACGCTTCGGAGAGATGACCTTGGCAAGCACCCGCCATGCCTATCCGCTGGTCACGACCTGGGCGCACAAGTTCTGGGCTCCGAGTGCGGCACTGATCGGCGATGCTGCCCTCGGCATGCACCCGGTGACCGCGCATGGCTTCAACATCGGCCTCAGTGGCCAGAAGCAACTCGCCGATAGAATCCTGGCGGCATGTCGCGAGCGCCGCGACATTGCTGATCCCGACATGCTCGGCAGATACGAAAGCCGGCTGCGTCTGTCGGCGGCACCGCTCTATCATGCTACGAATGCACTTGTCGCTCTCTACTCAGGCGAGCACCCGGCGGCACGGCTTGCAAGACATGCAGGGCTTCGCTTTGCCCAATATCTTCCCTTTATCCGCCATGGCATTTCGGCCATGCTCAGGCGGTGAATCGCAGGCAGCGCTGCCGCTCTGGAACGCTATCTCGGCCCGGCTTCCTTTTGTCTCGCCGGGCGCGTTGATGCCGTTGGTAGGGCTGCTTCCATGGTGACGTTGCCGATCCTGGGATGATTCGGATCAAGGCACGCGTGCGGGCAAGAGCTCGATGGTCAGACGGCAAGGCCAAGAGGCAGACGTGCGCCCCGAAGACATGGTGAGCACACTGGTTATCCCCGCTGGATAGTTAACCCGTCCTTCAGTGGGCCTGCGTAGGCTTGTCCTCGCGAACAACGATGGGAGCAAGCTGGTCCGTCCATGGCCCCGAAGAATGAAGACACGCTGGAGGCCAAAATCCGCCAGGATCAGCTTGCTGACCTGAGGGCCGGCCTCTTCGTGTCGATGCCGATAAGCGCTATCCTGTCAGGCCTGATTTGGGCGGTGCACGCCCTTTCTGGCAGCGGCTTTGCAGCTGCAATCTGGTTCCTGGTCGTCAATGCGATAAATGCCGCCCGCCTTGCACTCGCGCGTTATCAGCTAAAGGAAACGGGGCGCCATGACGGATTAGTGGGGGTTTTGCCGCGGCTTCGCTGGTTTGGCATCCTTGCTCTTCTGGCAGGGTTTGCCTGGTCCTTCCTGGCCGTCCTGACTGTTGGATACACGACACCTCAAGCACCGCTGCATCTGGTCATTCTGGCGGGCATTTCAGCTGGTGCGGTTACATACGGCAGTTCGTATGCCGCGGCGGCGATCAACTTCATCACACCTCCGCTCCTCATCACGGTGGGTTGCCTTTTGGCGAAAGGCAATTTTGAAGACTACATTCTGGCTTTTACCGTTCTGCTCTTCATGGGCGGCTTGGTTCGAGCTTCGTTTGTTGGGCAAGCACGGTTCCGCGAAGCGAGCCGCCTGAGGCATGAGGCCGAGCGGCTTGCGGCGGAGATGAAGGCCAGTTCCAGGCAGGACCACCTGACGGCCCTTCTCAACAGGCGTGGCCTCGAAGACGCTATCGGACGGTTCGAGACCGCGGATGGCCCCTTCGTGGCAATGCTGGTTGACCTGGACGGGTTCAAATCCGTCAACGATACCTACGGTCACAGGACCGGTGATGAACTGCTTGTCAGGATCGCCCGCCGCATAGAGGAGGAAGCACCGGAAGGCTCAACGCTCGCTCGTATCGGCGGCGATGAATTCGTGCTGTTTTTTCCCTCAACGAGGGTTTCGCTTTCTGCCAGTGATCTCGCCTCCAATATCATAGCCAAAATTGCCCGCCCCTATATCGAGGTCGCGTCCGTCCGGGTCGGGGCATCAATAGGAATATACCTGGCGGAAAGCCCGGGCCTGACCGAAATGTTGTTGCGGGCGGATATCGCCCTTTATACGGCCAAGCGTCGTGGCAGGAACGAATTTTGCCTGTTCGATGCCGAACTCGACAGGGAACTGCAACGCCGCCAGTCCGTCGAACGGGACCTTCATTCGGCGATAAAGACGAGAAGCTTGCAACCTTGGTTCCAGCCGATCGTGAAACTCGACACCGAGGCCGTGGTCGGCTTTGAAGCCTTGCTGAGGTGGTCCCATCCGACTCATGGTGCCATCTCTCCACCCGAAATCATCACAGCTGCACGCGAAACCGGAATGCTTCAGCTGCTGACGCAAACCGTATTCGCCGACTGTTGTGCTTTTATCGACGGCTTGGTGAAAGCTGACTGTCGGGATCTCCGTGTGGCGATGAATGTTTCACCGCGCGAACTGGAAGCCGGCGATATCGACGACATGGTTCTGGATGGTCTGGCGGCAAGAGGTCTCCCTGCAACGATGTTCGAGATCGAGATTACCGAAGAATCCCCGGTTGACCCGGACAGAGTGGATGAAAAGCTCGGACGGCTTTCACATGCGGGCATTTCCATCGCGCTCGATGACTTCGGCACCGGCTTTTCTACGTTGGCATCGCTCAAGGACAGTCGGATACGCAAGGTCAAAATAGACCAGGGCTTCATTCGCGGCTTGGCCAAGTCCCGAGAGGACCGACTGCTTGTCAAATCGGTCATCGATCTCGGTAACATGCTCGGGATCGAGGTCATGGCCGAGGGCGTCGAAACAGAGGCGGATCGGCAAACCCTGCACAAGCTTGGCTGCCGAACCGCTCAAGGCTTCCTGTTCTCCAAGGCTGTGCCTCTGAGCCAAGCATTGGAAATGGCAGTCAAACAGCACGCGAACCAGTTGTGACCGCTCCCGCCGCGCCGTCTCTCGCGGCCGTGCGCTCATGAGTGACGGGTATCTGAACTTCCTTGTTTGAAGAGCATGACAATCCGTGCTGTGCGTCAGCCGGCGAACAGTTCCTTGTAGCCGGTCGTGACCATCCAGTTCGCCCGGTCGATATGGCTGCGAAGAGCCTTGCGGGCGCGGACCGGTTCAAGGGCCGGGTCGATGCCTAGAATGAGATCGGCCATCTCCTCTTCGCTGGCATTGTCGGCGCAGGCATCCAGGATCCGCAGGTAGATCGTGAAATGCTGCCTATCGTAGGCCGTCAGGTTCTCCGACCAGGGGACTTCGTCGCACAGAGTTGAGTTTCGAGTCTCATCTGTTCCCATTGATCGATTCATGCCTGTTGCGAGCCTCGGCTGTTGAGCGCTGGATGCAACGCAGCATATCCCAAAATGGGATAATCCGAAACCGGGATTAGTCGCTGATCCGGTCTTTACCCGACCGGTTCGCCTACATGCCCAAATCTCTTCGCTCGCCCCGCCACCAGCGGTTTCTGGCCCAGCTGGTTTCCCTGCGCAAGGCCAAAGGCCTGACTCAGGCGCAGGTGGCCGAGAAGCTTGATCGTCCCCAATCCTTCGTGGCCAAGTACGAGGGTGGAGAGCGGCGTCTCGATGTCATCGAGTTTCTCGACTTAACTGCGGCGCTTGACGCTGATCCGTGCGAGATTCTGTCCAGCCTGCGGGCTAACGGGCGCCTGCGCGTCTAACGGCTCGCGCCGGTACCGTGAACCGAGCGTGCTTTTCTTCGGCAAGCTGCCATTCCGCTGCGGGTGGGTCTTTACCAAGCCATGCCGATATAGGATGATAATCCTAGGTGGGGCGATTCCTCACGGAGATCGCAATGGCTAGGACCAAACTTTCCAAGCAGCTTTCACAGGCTGAAATCGAGCGCTTTCTCGCGGAGGCAGAACGGCTGCACCAGAGCATCGTCCAGCCGCTTCTATCACCTACCAGCAACCATTACCGGGCTCTCCAACGCACCCATGAAGCGCTGTTGAAGACGGTGAAGGATATCACCGGTAAGGATGCGCCGTTCATTCAATGGTTCGGAACAGGACCGGTGAATTAGACCAGACTTATAGACTCCAGGCTGCAAACGTCGCATTCTCTCTTCGGGGAGAAGGGGCGTGGGCAACCATCGCTATCAAGACAATCGGTACAACCGTCGCAGGTATGGCGAGCGCCATCGTTCGAAGGACGTTCCGTTGTGGGCAAAGATCGTTGCTGGTGGAACAATCCTGGCTGGCTTTCTTGCCTTCGAAATCGGCCCTGCCGCTCTCGGCTGCAACATCAAAGCCAATATCAGCTACAACACGGGCGAGCGCATCTATCATGTTCCCGGACAGGAATATTACTGGGAGACGCGCATCAACCTGTTGAAAGGCGAGCGCTGGTTTTGTTCGGAGGAAGCCGCGCGCAAGGCTGGGTGGCGGAAGTCTCGGGTCTGAGCCTCCGTGGTAAATGCTTGCGAAAATGCTGCATCGCACATGTTTTCGGTGCAGCATTCATTTGAAGTATTTATCGCGATCCGTTCGAAAAATCTGTCCAGCCTGCCGTCCTGGCGGGCGCCCGCGCGCCTGACGACGCGCACCAGGTGCTCGTGAACCGAGCCCGCTTTTCTTCGGCAAGCTCAGGCGGTCTCGGCCATTCGGCTTCGCCCCTTGGCGTGGGCAGCCCTTCGGGCTGAGACGGCCGCCGTCCTTGCGGGCGGCGCGGTTTGTCTGTTGGCCTTTCCCGGTGGCGCGGGGTGGGCGGCACTCCCTTCTAGGCCCGCCGCGGCAGCCCGCAACCCTTCGCGTGCCGCTCAGGGTCCTGCTCTTCGTTCCGGTCCTTCGGATGCGGTCCGCCTCCCACGGCGGGCCTTTCCGGTCGCGACTCGCCGCCCACCCCGCTTCCGGGGAAAGGCGCGGCGATTGGCGAGCGGAGGATGAGACGATGCATGCAAACAGCAAGCGTACCCCCAGCGGAGAGGCTGGCACAGGCAAGGGCGGGCGCCCCGGCGCCAGCCTTTATCAGGAGATCACGGACCGCATCATTGCCGAACTGGAGCGCGGCACCGTGCCATGGGTCAAGCCATGGGGCAGCGCAAAGGCAGGCCTTGGCCTGCCGAGAAATGCATCCTCTGGGCGCATCTATTCCGGCATCAATATCCTCATCCTGTGGGGCGCGGTCATCGAGCGCAGCTATCCCAGCCAGAACTGGCTCACCTTCCGGCAGGCGCTCGTCCTTGGCGGCAATGTCAGGAAGGGCGAGCGCGGCACGACCATCGTGCATGCCGACCGCTTTGTCCCCAAGGACGAGAAGGAGCGCGCACGCCACGAGGGCGATGAACCACAGGCCGTGCCTTTTTTGAAGCGCTTCACCGTCTTCAATGTCGCGCAGTGCGATAATCTTCCGGAAGACCTCTATGCCGCCGCCGAGCCGCTGCCTCAGTGCGAGATCGTGCCGCACGCCGAGACGCTCATTCGCGCCAGCGGTGCGGATTTCAGGGTCGGCGGCGATCGCGCTTTCTACATGCCGGGCAGCGACCACATTCAGGTGCCGCCGCAGCCGGCGTTCCATCACCAGATCGACTATTACCGGACCTGCTTTCACGAGCTTGGCCACTGGACCGGCCACCCAACGCGGCTTGCTCGCGACCTCTCCGGCTCGTTCGGCTCCAAGGCTTACGCGCGTGAAGAATTGGTCGCCGAAATCACTGCCGCCTTCGTCTGCAGCAATCTCGGTATCGAGCCGACCGTGCGTCATGCCGATTACATCGGCTCATGGCTGAAGGTGCTGCGCGAGGACAACCGCGCCATCTTCCGTGCCGCCAGTCTTGCCTCCAAGGCCGCCGATTTCCTGTTTGGCCTACAGGCCGATGCCGAAGGCGAGGCGCAGGAAGGGATTGCGGCATGACGATGCGCGATCCTCAACTGACCGCGACCGAGCCGACGCCGCAAGGCGAGCAGATGCTCATTCCAGGCGTTCGGCCCATCACCACGCGCGATCGGCTCACCCTCCTGACGGACGCGCCGATGCGTCCGCGCGCGGCGCAAAAGCCGCTCGATATCGGCCTCTTCGATGAAGCCAGCAGAAATCAACTCGACCTGTTCTGACAAGGAGTCTTTCCATGATCCTGATCACCGATCCACTGCGCGCACGACTGCTCGCCAATGGCGCCGCCGACGCCGACATCGACCATTTTCCCGTTGTGAAACTGTTCGATCCGACAGGTGCCGCGACGTGGCTTCTGAGCGAACTCGACGCCGATGGCGACACGCTGTTCGGTCTTTGCGATCTCGGCTTCGGCTTCCCCGAACTCGGCAGCGTCAGTCTGGCCGAGCTTGCATCCGCAAAAGGTCCGCTTGGCCTCGGCATCGAGCGCGACCTGCATTTCCAGGCGCGCTTTCCGCTCTCCGTCTATGCCGAAGCCGCCCGCATTTGCCGCCACATCACCGAGGCCGAGCGACTTCTGCGGCAGGCAGCAGACGCCCTTTCAAAGCCCCATTCCGAGCTTCCGCCCGACACGGCGGAATAGCAGCGCCGATAGGCGCAAAAACCGTCCCGCCGCGCCGGCCGTCGGCCTCTGCGGCGGGACAACCTCACCAAAGCGATGGAGAGTAACCATGCAGCTTGCCCACATCCCCTTGGATCAGCTCAACATTTCCGCGCTCAACATGCGCCATGGAAAACGCGCGCCCGACATTTCCGACATCCTGCCGTCCGTGCGTGCGCGCGGCGTGCTGGTGCCTCTCCTTGTGCGGCCCAACGGCCAGCCGGAAACCTTCGAGATCGTTGCCGGCAGGCGGCGCTATTTCGCCGCGAAATCGCTTGCCGACGAGCGCGGCGAAGGCGATCCCTTGCCCTGCGCCATCATGGAGGATGGCGACGATGCCGATGCGCTGGAAGCCTCGCTGATCGAAAACCTCGCCCGCCTCGATCCTGACGAAGTCTCGCAATGGGAGACGTTTTCGCGGCTCGTCAGGCAAGGCCGCACCGTTCCCGATATCGCTGCGACCTTCGGCATCACTGACCTGAGGGTCAAACGCATTCTGGCGCTTGGCGACCTCTTGCCCAAAATCCGCGAAGCCTACCGGCGCGAGGAGATCGATACCGAGACGGTGCGCCATCTCACCATGGCGTCCAAGGCGCAGCAGAAGGACTGGCTGGCTCTGTCTGCCGATCCCGATCAATACGCGCCGCGTGGCTTTCAATTGAAGCAATGGCTGTTCGGCGGCCAGTCGATTTCCACCAAGGTGGCGCTGTTTGCCATCGACGAATATCCCGGCCTGATCACCTCGGACCTGTTCGGCGAGGACAGCTATTTCGCCGATGCCGACCTGTTCTGGCAAAAGCAGAACGAAGCGATTGCCACCAGACGCGACACATATCTCAACGAGGGCTGGAGCGAGGTGGTGCTGCTGGAACCGGGCCAGTATTTCCACCCATGGGACCACGAGAAGACCCCGAAGAAGAGGGGCGGCAAGGTCGTCATCACTGTCTCGCATCGCGGCGAGGTCGAGTGTCACGAGGGCTGGCTGTCACGCAAGGAAGCCCGCCGCGCCCGCGAGGGCGGCGAGCAAGAAGAAACAGCCGCCAAGCCGCCGCGCCCCGAACTCACCGGCCCGATGCAGAACTATGTCGATCTGCATCGCCATGCGGCCGTGCGCGCGGCCATGCTCGACCATCCCGCCGTGGCGCTGCGACTCGTGGTGGCGCACGCCATCACCGGTTCCGGCTTGTGGCTGGTGCGCCGTGAGCCACAGCGCGCGGCCAACGAGACGGTGACTGCCAGCCTTGCCGGCTGCAAGGCTGAAGCTGCATTCGGCAAAAAACGGCGCGAAGTGTTGGCCCTGCTCGGATCACCGGATGAGGATGGCGTGGTCGCCGGCGGCGATGGCGACGCCTTTGCTATCGCCGGCGTCTTCGCGCGCCTCTTGGCGCTCTGCGACGACGATGTCATGCGCGTTCTCACCCTTGTCATGGCCGAGACGCTTGCAGCCGGCAGCGCCGTCATCGAGGCGCTCGGCAACCATCTGAACGTCGATATGGGCACCTGGTGGCAACCGGACGATGCCTTCTTCGACCTCTTGCGCGATAAGGAAATCGCCAATTCGATGCTCGCCGAGGTCGGCGGCAAGCTGGTCGCGGACGGCAATGTCGCCGAGAAGGTCAAGACGCAAAAGAAGATAATCCGCGACTTCCTGGCGGGCGAGAATGGCCGCCAGAAGGTCGAGAGCTGGCTGCCGCGCTGGATGAAATTCCCGGCCGAAAGCTACACCAGCCGCGGCGGCTTCCGCACCGCCGATCAGTGGACACAGGTACAGCCGCTGTTCGTCCGCGAATAATCGATCAGGGCCCGAGCGGCGGTTCTCTCGATTACCGCCGCTCAGGTCGCGCGCGCCGCTCCGGGTCGCGCCGGCTGCCGATTGGGCGTCTTGTCGAGCCAGTGCCGCGCGCGAGAAATCCCGACGCCAATTCGCGCCCGTTTCGGCAGCCCTGCACCGCGCCGGGTTGCTTGCTGAGGCGCCAGGCGCATGGGGCCAATTGTCCGATCGGGTTGCCGACAGAGCCCGCGCAGCCGGCGCCCTGTAATGCCGCCTGCTCGTTGTGCCGCCGATCGCGCCACCTGCCTCCATGTGTCTCAGGGACCATTCCCCTGCGGCTGGCTTGACGACCTATGGGCGGATCCGGCCCGCCCGAAACCCTCGCCAGCAGCTTTTTTCCCCGCCGCCTGCGGCGGCTTCCTCGCGCCGCTTCGCTTCAAAAAAGCTGTCCGCTCGGGTCCTCCGCTATCGCTGCGGCCGTCCCGGTTCCGGCGGTCCGGACGCGCCCATCACGGTCCGCCATCGCAGGGGAATGGTCCCCGGCGAGCACCAAAAGGAGACTGAAAATGACCGCGATCGGATACGTCACCAAACAGGAAAACGGCGGCTACAAGGGCCAGCTCAAGACGCTCAGCGTGCGCGCCGACATCGACATCGTGCCCAATCAGGCAAAGAGCGCCGACACCCATCCCGACTTCCGGGTGCTGACGCAAGGGGTCGAAGTAGGGGCCGGCTGGATCCGCACCGGCGAGACCTCCGGCAAGGACTATGTGAGCCTGTCGATTGCCGCCCCGGAGTTCGGCCCGCGCAAGCTCTACGCCAATCTCGGCCGCGCCGCCGGCCAGGATGATGACGACACATACGCCATCATCTGGAACCCGGTCGACTGAACCGCCTGCCTCGAGCCTCGCGCCGCAACCGGGCGCGGGGCTCTTCTCAAGAAGGGGCGGCGAAAACTCGCCCCCCACTCTTCGCCCGTCCCCGAAACGATCTCGCTCGCCGATCCTCGCCTTCGCTTGTCCGTAACGAAACGAGGACCATCATGGACGACGAAAACGAACGCGCGGCCCGCGCCAAGAAGGGCAGTCCGTTTCTCAACACCGCGCAGGCCGCCTTCTATATCGGGCTGTCCCAGCGCACGCTGGAGAAGATGCGGCTCAAAGGCGGCGGCCCGCAATTTCGCAAGCACGGCCGCTATGTCCGCTATCACATCGACGAGCTCGACGACTGGTCGAAGGGACGCGCGCAGGAGACCAGGCCCGAGGATGGCGGGCACAATTCCGGCTCGGCCGGTGAGGGAGGCCGCTCATGAGCCGGCGTCCCACTATCCGTCTGATCGGCAGCCATCTGCGGCGCATTCGGGCGCGCAAGACGATCCCCGTGGCCACAATAGGCCTCGGCCTGATCGGCTTCGCCGCTTTCGACAACCCATCGCCCTGGCTGGTGTGGAACGCCTCGGCCAGTGCGCCGGTCGGCCTCTATCGCGTCGCGTCCGGATCACCGGCTCATGGCGATCTGGTGCTCGTCCGCCCGCCAAAACCGGTCGCCGATCTCGCCGCCGAACGCTTCTATCTGCCCAGCAATGTGCCGCTGGTCAAGCGCCTTGCCGCGCTGCCTGGCGAGCATGTCTGCGCCTTCGGCGACGCCATCATCATCGGCGGCGAGATTGTCGCGCGCCGGCTGGCAACCGACACGCAGCACCGTCCGCTGCCTTGGTGGAATGCCTGCCGCAAGCTCGCCGCCGACGAGTTTTTCCTGCTCGGCAACGATAGAAACCGCTCCTTCGACAGCCGCTATTTCGGGCCGGTGCCGGCCGAAAATATTGCCGGGAGGCTCGTGCCGCTATGGACCGAGTAACCCTCCTGATGCTCGGCATGGTCGCGATAGCGCCATGCGCCTGTTCCGCCGCGACCGACGCTCAGCCGGCCGACATCTCCCGTGGTCCGCAGCTGGCAAAATGGCAGCACTACGTAGCTGAGGCAAGCCGGCGTTTCAGCATTCCACAGCCCTGGATTTATGCCGTCATGGATGCCGAAAGCCGGGGGCAGACAATGCTGGACGGACGGCCGATCGCCTCACACGCCGGCGCCATTGGCCTCATGCAGGTGATGCCCGGCACTTACGAGGAGATGCGCGCAGAGCTTGGCCTGGGGGCCGATCCGCACGACCCTCGCGACAACATTCTGGCAGGCACTGCCTATCTGCGCGCCATGTATGACCGCTTCGGCTTTCCCGGCCTGTTTGCCGCCTATAACGCTGGGCCGGACCGCTACGAACAGCATTTGCAGCGTGGGCGACCGCTGCCCAGCGAGACGGTTTTGTATCTGGAACAGCTCAAGGCGGCGGGGATCTCGGCCGCCGACATGGACGCGTTCACCGGCAAATCCCGTTCCGGAAAAGCGCCGGAAATCCCGTCCGGGCAGTCGCTGTTTTTCCTGCGAAACGGTGTTTCCGCGACCGATCCGAATGGCCAAATTGTGGTGCCGCTCGGATCGGAGCGAGCAAGGTCAGGCCGGCCGGATCGCAGGTGAGGGCAGGGGTACCGTGGGTCGGGCGGGGCAGGGAGGCAGGGAGGCAGGTCCGCGGAAGGCAAGATAAAGGCATCGCCTCCTGGAGGCGGCGAAGTCTTTGTCTGCACATCGTTTTCCACGGAGGCTGCCTTCAGCGTCAGGAGAGCTGCTGCCGACAAACCTCTGATATTGCTTAAGATTACTAGGAGGCTCAATGCAGGATGAAGAGTTCAAGCCGAGCCTGGGCAAAATCGGATCGCGCGGCTCGAAGGCAGGCAAGCGTTTCGCCGGCCAGATCCGCGCCGCGATCAACCGAGCCGGCGGCGGCAGCGGTCGCCGTGGCCGCTTCATCGGAAGCCGGGCGGGGCGCGGCGGGGCTGCTGCCGCCGTTCTCAGAGCGCGCGACCCCCACGCGGCGTTTCGGCAGCGGCGCGCCGTCGTCAAGGCGCGTATCGTCAAGCTGGCCGGCAAGGGTGTTGACGGGGCACGTGCACACCTTCGCTACCTCCAGCGCGACGGCGTCACCCGCGAAGGCGAGCCTGGCGAGCTCTATAGCGCCGACAGCGACCGCGTTGATGGCAAGGCCTTCATCGATCGTGCCGATGGCGACCGGCATCAGTTCCGCTTCATCGTCGCCCCTGAAGACGGCATCGAGTATGATGACTTGAAGCCGCTCACGCGGCGCCTCATGGCGCAGATGGAAGAAGACCTCGGCACTAGGCTCGACTGGGTGGCCGTCGATCATTTCAACACTGGTCATCCGCATACCCATATTATCGTCCGCGGCAAGGACGACCGCGACGAAAACCTCGTCATCGCGCGGGACTACATCTCGTCTGGAATCCGTGAACGGGCGGCGGAGCTGGTCAGCCTCGACCTTGGCCCGAGAACGGACCGCGAGATCGAGCAACGCCTGCGCCAGGAAATGGAGCGGGAACGCTTCACCAACATCGATCGGCAGCTGCTCCGCATGCGCGACCATGAGGGGCATGTCTCACCGGCCAGCCGAGACACGTTTCGCCAGACGCTGCACCAGGGCCGCCTGCGCAAGCTCGAGCGGATGGGTCTGGCTGAGGAAGTCGGCTCGGGCCGCTGGCGCCTTGATGGCGAGCTTGAAGCGACGCTGCGCCGCATCGGCGAGCGGGGCGACATCATCAAGACCATGCACCGCGAACTGACCGGCAAGGGGCTCGCCCGCAGTGCCGCCGACTATGTTGTCCATGATCGATCTGCAGAGCAGATGCAGCCTGTCGTCGGCCGCATCATTGCGCGCGGCCTGGCCGACGAAATCACTGACCGCCATTACCTCGTCGTCGACGGCGTGGACGGCAAAAGCCACTATGTTGATATCGGCAAAGGCGAGGCCACCCAACCGACGCCAGAGGGCTGCATAGTGCGGGTCACGCCGAGGGACACCGGGCCAAGGCAAGTCGACCGCACAATTGCCGAGATCGCCACGGCCCATGACGGGCGCTACAGCATCGATATCCATCTCAAGCATGACCCGTCGGCCACCGAACGCTTTGCCGAAACGCACGCGCGGCGACTGGAGGCGATCCGCCGGGCGACCGGTCGTGTCGAGCGCGAGCCGGACGGCACCTGGATCGTCGCACCGGATCATCTCGACCGTGTGTCTGACTACGAGCGTCAGCGGGCCGGGGCCGAGCCTGTCACGGTTGACAAGCTCTCATCGACGCCGCTGGAACAACAAGTCAGCTTCGACGGCGCCACCTGGCTCGATCGAGAGCTGGTTTCCGACATACCGGAGGCCTTGCACAGCTCTGGTTTCGGCCGCGATGTCCGAGAGGCGCAAGGCCGCCGACGGCAGTGGCTGATTGCGCAAGGTCTTGCTCGGGAAGAGCAGGACCGGATCGTCTATCGCGCCAACATGCTTTCGATGCTGCGCCAACGCGAGTTGAACCGCGTGGCCGGCCAGTTGTCGAACGAACTCGGTCTGCCCTATTCTGAAGCCCAGAGTGGAGATCGAATAGAAGGCACGCTCCGCCGCTCCGTCGAGCTCGCCGGCGGAAAATACGCTGTCATCGAGAAATCGCGCGAGTTCACGCTGGTGCCATGGCGGCCGGTGCTTGAGCATCATATCGGCAAGGAGGTTTCCGGCGTCGTGCGTGCAGAGGGGATTTCATGGACCATCGGCCGGCAGAGAAGCGGACCAAGCATTTCGTGACATGGCTACACAACTTCTTTTGCCCGCGTTGAAACAGGTACTCAGTCCGGACGGAGTTCGCCTGCTAATTGCCCGCGGCATTGATCTCGCGAGGGATAAATGGCTGGTCGTGCAAGACTTATCGTTCGCTCTACAAAATGCGCCGCGATGATTCATCGTGTTCCATGATTCTGAGCCAAAACCCTCCTGCGCCACCACGGCACTCTTCCCGGTGCCACGGAAGCCGCGCCGACGCGGCGGTGCCGGCCTGGTTGCACAGGGCTGCCCCCGACCCAAACAGTTGCGGCGCATTGAGGACATTGCAATCACTGACGGTGCAGCCATCGGCGCGCTCGATGAGATGGTCCGCCAGCTAGAGAGGTGGGCTGGCGCCTGGTGACAGCGCCTAGGGCTTTCGGCGGCCGTGGTACGGCGAAGCAGGCTCGCGGCGTCGAGGATGAAGCCGCACTTCGCGATGTTCTTCTGCTCACACGACCGGGAGACAAGGTCGACCCCGCGGGCCGGATGCTGTTGACCGGGCGTGAACTGGCAGCCCATCCCGCTGAGGATCTTCTAACGGGAGAAACCTCGCTGCGGTGGGGAAGATTTCGATCGTCGCCCGCGACGACGAGGCGGTCAGCGACCTGACCAGACGAGCTCGGCAGCTTTCCGCTGCGGCATGGTGACCGGCGCGATCATGGCCGCCGAATGAGATCGCTTCGAACGCACCGTCGGATGCTGGCTCGCCGACGCTTTACTGGCGCAGCGCCTGGGAGGGGCACGAGATTCCGGTAGAGACCAGATGCACCTGGGAGGCGCGAACGTCCTCCAGGCCGAGCCGGTCCGGCGAGCGGTCGAATATCGCGAAAACTTGGCCACCGCGTGCACGTAGGATCGCTGGGTGGCCGGCGACAGATTGCGGATCGTCATGTCCTCGATCATGCGTCGGCGAAGAGGGCTCAACTCGGCCATCTCAAACTCTCAAACTCCTGTTCTCAAGATTGCGCTTCAACAGCCGCAATCCTTCAAAACAGAAGCGTCATCCGCAAACCCACGCACCAAATGACGCGTCAGCGGCTTCGTTCAATCCCTTTATGGGTCCGGATCCTAGCAGGTTGTGACCATTGCTGTGGCAATGCAGCAGTCCTGGATGGCTGCATCAAATAAGTTCCAAGATGCCCCGGGCGCGCTTCCACCGGACCACCTGGACGCTGCAGTTAAATGCACAAATCCACGCGCGTGCTGAAGCATCGTGAAAAATTCATGGATTATGACCCGATCCAATTTCGGTCGATCAATCAGCGCCCTTCGCCGGGGCTGTCGGTCCGCATCGCGCCTGACAGCGGCGCTATGCTGGCGCTCCCATGGCCGCCCTGTTGAATCGCTTTCTCCAGCACCGAACTGAATTGGTCCCGCTGGCGAACATTTCGATGCTTCCGCCTTGTAGGCCTTCTTTGTTGCGGCCGCCTCTGCGGCACGGCTGCGCCGACGTGAACGTGCTTGGCGGCACGTTTTGTCAGGGAGGGGAAAGAGGCGCGCGGCCCTCTCCCAGCAAGCCGCCGCTGGCGGATTCCTCCGTCTGCCCGCTGCGCTCCCTGCAGACCGGGGAGACCCTTCCGCCCCCCTTGCTCCCGCTGCTCGCCGCGATGCAGGGGGACAGGCGACCTGAACCCGTGCCCAAGCCGATCTGATGGCCGCAGAGGCGGTGGGGCTGGACATGGGCCCGTGGTGGACATACGTGCCACACAAATCCTCATGCTCGCCTAACCGGCTGCAACGTATGGCAATCCGGGCAGACCCGACGAAAGAAGGAGTAGGTCTCGGCCATTCCCGTGTCCGAACCCAGAAAAGTTACTGGTTTCCTTACGGGCGCGATACAAAGGGCACAGGCTGGACTTGGCTGCCGGGGGCGGGGCTTGTCGACCGCTCAATCGAAAGTGAGAGACGAGGAGGAGAATCACCGACCTGCAGAGCGGCAAGGCGCTCGCCTACTTCCCTGTCAGTCACCGTTAGCCGATGGTTTAGACGAAGATAGTCCGTCCATGTCGGCGTGCGGAATGTCTCGGTCCAAAGAGTCGAGTTCTGAAGATCGCGCTGGAGGGTCCAGTCCCGCGCACCGGCACGGCTCTGAACGCGCCGCCTTTCGCGCATGCAGCTCAGAAATTCCTCGATATTCTCCTCGGGTATCGAGTACTCCACCTTGATCACGATCGGGCCGCTCCTGGGCTTCAAATCGAGGGCCAGTTCTGGTGGCCTGAAGTCGAAGGCCCCTTGATCCGATTCCTCCCATAGGCGGACCGGCAATAGCTTTCCCACAGCTGCAACCAGCAACAGCGCCGCTGCAGCACCTTCCAAAGCCCACGTCAGGGAATAGTTCTGCGCGACAGCACCCCAGATCCAGCTGCCCGCTGCCATGCCGCCGTAGGTCAGGGCGTAATAGATCGACAGGGTGCGACCAACGACCCACCTTGGGCTTGCCAACTGCACACACACGTCGGTTCCGGTCCAGGTGACAACCCAGCCTGCGCCAGCGATTGCAAGCGCGATCGCTGCTACAGCCACCGATGATGTGAGAGCCAGTAAAAGGCAACACGTTGCGCAAGCAACGGACGCGAACGTGATCAATCGATTTTGGGACGTGATGCGTCGCAAGTAGCTATTGCCAATGCCCGCGATGAAGGCGCCTGTGCCGAAGCCGGCCAACAGGACGCCGTAAACAATTGGCCCCCCCGCCAGTTGGTCGCGAACCAGGAGGGGGAGCAGAGCAAGGATCGAGATGCTTGACAGCCCGAACAGGGTTGCACGCACGATCGCCACTCTGATCTCCGAGGAGATTGCCGTGAAGCGCATGCCATCATGAATGGCCGTCGTCATCCGCTCGCGCGGAAGAGGCGAAGAGCGAACTTGCCACTTGGAGCGCAGTACAGCGCTCAACGGGACCAGGTCGGTCAGCGCAGCGAAGGCGAAAGCCGTAAGGGGGCCCAGCAAAGCCAAAATTACACCGCCAAGCGCCGGTCCTATGCTTCGAACCACGTTGTACCCCACCGACATCAGCGTCACTGCAGCGGGTATGTCGCGCTTTTCCAGGATGTCGCCGACCGAGGCGTGCCAGGCTGGATCATTCAAGGCAAAGCCGCATCCCGCCAAGAAACTCAGTCCCAAGATCAGCCATGGACTGACAAAGCCCAGTCCAACAGAGAGAGCCAGCGCCGTGGATGCCAGTGCGATCAGGCAATGTCCGGCAAGCATCACGCCGCGGCGGCTGAAGCTGTCTGCAATCGCTCCAGCAAGGATCGACAAGAAGAAGGCGGGCAGTGTCGATGCAGCCTGCACGAGCGCAACCATCAGATCGGAGGCTGAAATCGTTGCCATAAGCCAGCTTATAGCCACGCTCTGCACCAGCCAGCCAAGGCTGGATATCTGCGTGGCTGTCCAGATCGAACGAAAGACCGGATTCTGAAGAGGGATCAGTGTGTTTGCCGCAAAGGGCGGGGAATCTTGACGCCGCATGACTTCTCACCTCCACCACGTAGTTCTTTCGCTCGCTCACTTGCTGACAGCGGTGCGCTTACGCACAGCTGCGTCACAACCAAGTTCCGATATCGCGCTCGCAACAAAGTAGATGTCGCATCCACGGTGCTGATGCGATGAGTGTGCCAGTTGGGCGTCAGCTGGTCTGGGTCGCGCAGCCCGATGGGGTGCGGTCTGCCCTGCGACTCTTGGCCTTGGACGGTGCTACCGCCCCGATGGCCGGGTTGTCAAACTGCCACGGTGCTAGCAGCGCCCATCCCATCCTGACAGGCATGAGCGTACGACGCAGCGCATCGCTGGTATCGGAGGCGGGTGCAAGATCAAGGGTGGCATCGTCTTGACAAGTACGAGCTGGTGGACGCCTTCGCCCGACCTATCACATCGGCGATTTATGGGGCCGCCGTTCAACTCGTTGGTCTATGCACAAAAAACATAATACGCTTCAAAAGACGTTTCGTGTCGGCGCAGGCGCCGAGGAGGGCGCGGAAGCCTTCACCATCGTCATCCCGCCACCGGACGTCACTGGCTCGCTGCACATGGGCCATGCGCTCAATAACACGCTGCAGGACATTCTGGTGCGCTTCGAGCGCATGCGCGGCAAGAACGTGCTGTGGCAGCCCGGCATGGATCACGCCGGCATCGCCACGCAGATGGTGGTCGAGCGCCAGCTTATGGAGAAGCAGATCCACCGCCGTGACCTGACGCGCGACGAGTTCATTGAGAAAGTCTGGGAGTGGAAAGCCGAATCCGGCGGCGCGATCTTCAACCAGTTGAAGCGGCTGGGGCCTCGGCCGACTGGAGCCGAGAACGTTTCACCATGGACGAGGGCCTGTCCAGGGCGGTGCTCGAAGTGTTCGTCACGCTCTACAAGGAAAGGCCTGATCTACAAGGACAAGCGCTTGTCAACTGGGACCCGAAGCTCTTGACCGCGAGTCCGACCTTGAGGTCGAACAGCAGGAGGTCAACGGCAATCTCTGGCATTTCCGCTACCCCGTCGAGGGCGAGGTTTTGGATCCGGAAAATCCTAAAACCTTCATCACCGTGGCGACGACCCGCCCGGAGACGATGCTGGGCGATATGGCGGTCGGCGGTGCATCCCGACGACGAGCGTTTCCGGCATCTTGTCGGCAAGAACCTCATCCTCTGCCGATCGTCGGCCGCAGGATCGCGGTGGTGGCGGACGAGTATTCTGATCCGGAGAAAGGCAGCCGCGCGGTCAAGATCACGCCGGCGCACGACTTCAACGAATTTGAGGTCGGCAGGCGCCATAAGTTGCCGGCGATCAATATTCTCACCATAGAGGGGCGGTCACCCTCACGGACAATGACGACTGTCTCGCCGGGCTGGAGGTGGCGCCGTAGCGCCATGCGGTCCGGGACGAGCTCGACGGTCTGACGCTTACATCTAGCCGAACTGGTCCAAGCAAGCATGAATTCCATAACCAGGCGCCGACGTGGAACTATCTCGTCGTCCACGCCCACGGACGCATCACTGTCCGGGATGATGAGCGCTATGTGCGCCGTAACGTGGCGAAGCTCACTCACATGCATGAAGCCTCGCAGCCTGCCCCGTGGAAGATGGGCGACGCGCCGAAGGACTTCATTGACACGATGGTGAAGGCGATCGTCGCCCTGGAAATCGAGATCACCAGCCTGGTTGGTAAATCAAAACTCAGCCAGAACAAAGAGGTGCGCGACATTCAGAACGCTGGTGAAATGCTGAATGCCCGAGGCGTCAATGGGATGGGAGAAGCGATGCTCGCGGTTGCGGCGGCCAAATCCCAATAGCAACTATCTTGTCCCGACAAGCCGCTGGTGCTGGATTTCCAACGGGTGACCTTGAGAGACAAATGCTTCGGCTCGCCGGAAACGCGACCAGCATCTGACCACCCGCTATGCGGCAGATGGACAAGAACTCAGGCCGCCATCGCCAGCCACATCCGCAATGCCGCCGGATCGATGGAAGCTGCTTACCCCGCCAGTCTCTCCGGTCATGCCGCCTGCGTCGTTAATACCTTGAACAGCAGCCTGGCGGTTAAACCGCCTTGCGTGTTCGGTATGGCGGCACAGCGGTTTGGAGATCGGCGAACGCCACGCCCCACGGTAGCGATGCCTCGCATGACCAAGCAGCGGCATGTGCGGCAGGCTTGCACCCGCTTCAGATGCGAGACGGGTCAAGACAATCATCCTGCACAACGCCACGCGGCGGTGAGCCGGTTTCGAAAAGGGCCGGCCCCGGCCGTTCATACAAGTGGAGTTGGGGGCGCGGGGCCGGATCAAGCCTATCGCGTTGGACCCGCCGGGACCGCGCGTACATCATCCCGGCAACGCCAGGCGCTCGCCTCGCGTCATGCGGGCTTCGGCTTGGCGCGCCGAATGTCTGGACCGGCATCGCGGAGCAATGGCGCACCAGTCTACGACATGGTGCGTAGTCGCCATGCTGCCCCTGGCCAGATCGTAGATGACCTCGGCTTGTTCGCCATGGCGAGCCGAAGCACGTTGACGGCCGTGCCGGGTGATGCGCCGTCCCAGACTATCATCCCAAAATCGGCGCGCGCCATCTCCCGGTCTTTGGCGGCGTAGATCCAGTATCCTCTAGCACCTTCAGGAGACGGGACCCGGGAGGCAGCCCAGTCGCCCAGATCATTGCGGGGTTCCTTGGCCGCATGGAAGACCCCGACATGTTTGTAGCCGTAGCCCGCGAGCAGGCCCTGCGCCTCGGCATCGGCTCCAGACGCGTCGCCAATCAGCACGCCGTGCACGGCAACAACGATTGGGCGGATCCGAGCGATGGCAGGTTCCGTCAGCTCAAATATCTCGCGTGAACCCCCTATGAATATCATCGACATCATGACTTTCCCTTCTCTCCAGGGCTCCCTCGCTCTGACCGCCGTCTCCCTCTGGCCCTGCGTGAGGGGTCACCCGAACGCCGAGACGGCGAAGCCGGCTCGGGGAGCGGCGGGACGCCGCAACTAGAGCCCGGTCGGCGGCAGGCCGGCGCGCAGACCTGCCGCTTCCGGAGGCGCTACGCGCGCGGAGCTAGTGGCCTTTGTCGGCCAGCCAGAGGCTCACGTCCTGGATCGAGCGCATGAGCACCGACGGATTGTCCCGCGCGGGAATGAAGCCCCAGCTCTGCCAGTAGCGCTCTGCCTCGGCGTCGATCGCCCGCACCACCACCGCGCGGCCGCCGACGATGTCGGCGCCGGCGACGCAGCGATACAGCGCGTCCTTGACCAAGCCGCTACCGATGCCTTGTCCGGCATAGCGGTGGTCGACGGCGAGTTGTCCGATCAGCAGGCAGGGGATCGGATCGGGCGGGCGTCCGGTGCGGATGGCGCGCGGTGCGCTATTTGGCTGGATCACGCCCGGCGCGAGGCCGTAATACCCGACGACTGTTCCCTCGTCGTGAACGACCAGGACGCGGGTAAACCCGCGGGCCTGGTTCGTTCGCGCGAAGCCGGCCAGCCAAGCATTGAGCGCCGGCTTGCCGCAATCGAAGCTGTCGAGGCGGTGTGCGTGGTCGAGGAGTTCGATGCCTGAAAGCGCCACCTAGCGGTCCCAGGGCGGGGACCGACGCAGCCGCTCGGCCGCCTTCGCCGGGGGCGCAGCGGCCGGGGCTGAGATCGCCTGCATGAAGGCGTCATAGGCTTCCGGGGACACGCGGATGACGGTTTCGTTGAGGATGGCCGCCTGCGCCTCGTGCAGCGCGGCGCGCCGCATGAACTCCGTGCGCGACAGGCCGAGCAGCTCCGCGCCGCGGTCGATGATGGTGAGATCATCGTCGCGAAACCGCATCGAGACGGGTGCTTCCTTCCTGGTGGGTGTGGTGGCCATGGCGCGCTCCTGTGCTGCGGACGTATATACGTTAGTGTAACGCGGAACGCAATACTACGTTCCCTGGCGACGTCTCGTGGCGGATGGTCTCAGGATTTCTCGCCGCATCGGTTCTTCTCGGCTTCTCGCCCCAGTCGCCATTGCCGCAACCCAGAGCAAGGTGGCTTTGGTCAGCTCCGGCGGATCAATTACGGCTTAGAAAGCGCATTTGTTTTTGGCGGCCGGATGAGCGGGTCCAGAAGCGAAGTCGCTGCCATGACTGTCGCCGGACGAGCCCCGGCTATCCCGAACCTGATGAACATCTGACGCGATGGCGACTTTCGGGCCGTCACGCCACAAAGGAGGAACGGCTATGAAGGCTGGGCGGCGGCACTTTCATTCTCAGGCGCCGCTCTATGCCACCTGTCGGCCAATGTGACATCGCCACTGCGGTCCTTCGAACAAGTCGATTCGATTCTGAATTTCGGCCTTTAGATGATTGTAGCGATTGAATCAGCGACAAGGGCTGGGCAATCGCGGTTGTGGTGATCGCGAGCCACTAAGCTTGTGCCGTACCCTTACAATGATTCATCAAGGCGTTTACCTCGGCAATCACGAGATCCGGCGTGATGTCGAACTTGCATCGGACTTTGACCGGACAATGCCGCACTTGGTCCAGACCACATCCGCGACATTCAATAACACTCATAAGCATGCTGACCAAGGGACCTCGAAACCCCCAAATCTCCGGCAGATGTGACGCCGTGAAAATGCCGATAGTAGGGCGGCCAAGCTGGGCAGCGACATGGCCGGTGCCTGAATTGTTCGAAACGACGAGCGCGGCCGAATTCACGAGACAATTGAATTCCAATTCTGACAAGTCGACAGCCGTCCGAATGTTCGCGGCCCCACGTTCCCTAGCTATCTTCGCAACCTCCTCAAGCGCTTCCAGGCATTCGCCACGGCCAACGAGGACCACCTCACCACGGGTCGAAAGAGCAGCGACAACTTTGCCAAAACTTTCAATCGGCCAATCTCGCAGGCTGGAATTGGAGAACGGAGCCACGACAATCGGGGCAATGCCTGTAGTCGAATTCTGTGGGTGACCCGCTCCGCTTTCGAAATAGGCAGCTGCCTTTGCGACCAGAAAGAGGAGGATTTCTGACACATGCTGGAGACGCACCTGCTTACGGTCAATGAACCAATCAAGCCATCTACGGGGGATTTTGTTAGCAAGCCCTATTTTTTGGACCAGCTTGTAGAAAATGGTTCTGCGCAGTTTCAGATTGAATGGCGCTATCGCAATATCGATCTGATGCATGCTGTACGGATCAACTATCGCCGCACGGTGCCTGGCGGGAACTTCAAGCAAGATCGGCCTTGTTTCTTCCGGAACACGCATATCAATGGCAAGATCAAACTCGCCGGTCAGCAGCGGCCTTATGTCCGCGGCTTCTTTGCGCGTTTTGACTTTTGGGTTGCGAGGAAAAAAGTCAAAAGCAACGTGATCGTCGGCGAGGTCGAACTGTTTTGCAGTAGCGATGTTCCAGCTTCCCACCACCAGCGTAATGTGGGCATGCGCAAAACGCTGACGAAGGTCCTTTAGAGGCCCTAGAGACATCCAAAAGTCGCCGACATGATCAAGCTTGAGGACCAAAATTCTCATCCTTGCGCTTGACTGTTCCGGCTCTTCCCAGCTGCGGTATATAATTTGATTGCCGTCGTGCTTTGTAAAATATGCCATTGCCATTCCGAAGATTATACGGTCAACACTGATAGCCCAGTGACGCGTGTGTAGGTTGGAGTGCTCCCCACTTTGTCCGCGTCTCCGCAAGAATTCTGCCATCAGATCCAAGCCGCGCTCCAGCAGGAGCTGTGGGGCGAAGTCTGCATCTCTAGCGATGGTAGCGCGCCAAGAAACCCAGCTATGTCCCGACCCGCAATGTGAAGGGCTTCGTCACGGTCTCGCATGCAGTGAGTTCGGCAACGCCGAGTAGACGGTGATCGCCAAGCCGCCGTCCCCAGATCTCGGAGCATAACGGCAGTGGCCTCGCTCTTTGGTCGATGCTGATCCTGAATGCGACCGTCGCCGCCGGCGACGACACCGCCGGCCGCATTGACCGTCTCGGGCACGCCCTGTCGCTGTGGTCCCGCATCACGGTCGCTAGCAAGGACCCGCCGCAGCCGCTTTTTTCTGCGCGTCCGGTCGTCCAAGGTGAAGTGGACGAATCGACCCTGTGATGAAGTCGACTGCCTGCCAGCGGTGAGGTGGCAGGCGGCATCGATGAACACCATTATTCGCCGAGCTTGGATAGCGGCACCTCTATCACGCTGAGAGCCTGTTATGCTGGTCCAGCGTTTGATCGCAGTCTTGATCCATGCGAGCAGCTTGTGAGGGATGCAATCGAACGAGGCGCTGCTCCCACAGCCGTCGCAGGCCCTCCATCAGAGCTTCACGCTTAGCCTGATCCGGCGCAATTGTATTGAGGAGATCTCCCAACACGGCTTCGCCCTCAATCCGCATCAGCAGATTAAACAAGTCGTGTGAAATTCGTACACTGTCACTGCTGAAGTGGGTCGTGCTGATCTCGCAGTGAGTCTCCCGACGATCTGGCGCTTTGTAAGCGCGGGTTTGATGGAGGGACACATAGGGCGGCAACGAAACCGCAAGCGCAGTCCAATCCTGCAGCGTTGCAGCCCGCTTTTTTACCAGGAAGGGCCCGACCACAAGTCCATCCAGCTCTGTCGTCAGAAAGGTGGCAATCGCGTCTGCAACCGAATCCACGATCGGTTCGGCATTGTTGTTAAAGGACGTATTGAGCAGAATTGGAGTGCCTGTGCGCTTCTTGAACGCATTGATGACCTCCCAGTACGCGGGATTGGCGTTGCGCGATACTGTTTGCAGGCGAGCGGTACCGTCGACGTGCGTGATGGCACCGAGCAAGGCGCGCTTTGAGTCACGCACGCGAACGACGAAATTCATGAATGGAAATTCGTGCCTACCGTCCGGGAGGTCGAAAAATTCGCTCGCATCCTCCTCCAGCACAGATGGCGCGAAGGGCCGATAGCCTTCGCGCTTCTTGACCATCGCATTGATCCGGTCCTTGTTTGCGGCGGGCCGAGGGTCGGCAAGAATGCTGCGGTTGCCCAGCGCACGTGGCCCAAACTCCGAACGACCCTGCACCCAGCCGATCACGGCGCCGTTGGCGATCCAGTCGGCTGCACTGCTTGCCACGTCATCAGAGCGTTCAACCTCGAGATGTCCGGCCCATGCATTCAGTTCCTGTTGCACGGCGCGCTCGCTCCCGAGATCAGGACCCCAATAGACCTCCTGCAGTCGCTCACACGGCGCGGGGCGGCCCATCTCGTTAGAGACTATCAGCGCAGCTCCCAATGCGCAGCCAGCGTCGTGAGACGCGGGTTGCACGAAAATGTCTTCGAAAAGCCCTGAATACAGCAGCTTACCGTTCATCGTGCAGTTGTGGGCCACCCCCCCCGCCAGGCACAACCGCTTCATGCCGGTGGCCTCACGGTGATGCCGGAGAATGTGGAACACGATCCGCTCAAGCGCTTCCTGCAGTGACGCACTCACATCTCGATGCTGCTGGGTGAAGGGCATTCCCTTTCGCCTGACCTCGATATTGCGGAGCAACGCCGGACCGATGCGGTCGAGGTGAACACGGTAGCCACCGCCGTTGGCGGAGAGCTCGTAGAACTGCTCGAAGAGCTCGCGATAGGGAGCGGGGTCGCCGTAGGGCGCGAGTCCCATTACCTTATACTCGTCGAACAAGCCGTAGCCGAGATAGCGGATCGTCTCGAGATAAAACAGCCCAAGAGAATTGTTCTCGGGGAAAGCCTCGAGTTGCGTAATTTCTGTGCCAGACCCTACCGCCAAGAGGCCCGATAGGAAATCACCAGAGCCATCAATCGCTAGAATGAGACTTTGTTCGAAGCCCGACATTGCAAAGGCGCTCACGGCGTGCGCCTGATGATGACTTACGAATGAAATACGCGAACTGTCCAACTTAGTGCCGAACTCACGCGTTAACAGATCCTGCACCAACGTTTTAGCATCCAACGGAATGGAGAGAATGTCGGGGTGGGATGCGGACATACCTTCAAGCATGGCGTTGGCATAGGGCTCGCTGGCGTAGAGCGCGACACGATCAATGTCGTTGAGCTGAACCCCCGCCGCTGACAGACAGTATTGAATCGAACGAATTGGGAGCTTGTTGGAGTGTTTCATCCGATTGAGGCGTTCCTCTTCGACGGCTGCTATCACCCGTCCGTCTCGGACGAGCACCGCGGCGCCATCGTGCATAAAGGCGTTCCGAAGCTCGAATCGGTTTTCATGGACTTGGTCAAGTCCGCCGCTAATTCCTAGACACAGCATTTCTTTCTCCACATAGTGACGGGCAAGCCAAATTGGCCTGCCTCAGACCGTTTCCAACTAAATAGGCCGCGTTGTCGCTTGCAGCTGCAACCGCCCGTCAGGCATCACCGGCATTAAAGAACGCCTCATAAGGGTCCGCCTGAATCAACATGAGATGCTTCGATCGTGGCGCCTGCCGTTCCATGACGCCGAGAGCTTGGCTGGATCATCGAATCTTGAGCGGCTGCTGACTTGCATGCCGGCGATGCCGTTTTCATCTGCAGCACGAACTTGTGACGCGGGCTGCCTATATCCTTGCGAAGGGGCGGCTGTTGACGAATAATGCCGCGCCGTGAACTGGCCCGATTTCATTCCCCGAAAGACCGTCGCACAGGCGAGTGACATGTGCTGCACTGTCCGCCTGCTTCCCGGTCGCACATCCGATAACGCCTTCGCTTGTGCAGGAGGCCGCATCGCGTCATTCGTCGGCCAAACATGGCACCGACTGGAAGCCCGGCAATACCGCGTAGATGTAAAGTGCGCTGATGTTGTATGGTAGCGCTGCCGGCCGGGTCTCCAATCCGCTGCCCAAACGAGCGGACTGCCTGCGGCAAAAAGCCCGCCACAAGCAGAATCGCGCTGGGCAGCTGGCTCGCCTGCAAGACTTCGCAGCTCCGGAACATTGGGGACGACTAGCGTCGAACCGCCGACATGATCGGCCAGTTGCAACTCACTTCTCGGCACGACCTCCACTGCACGTCAGGGCGCATGGAAGATTTTCTCCTTTGGATGGGTGATCGGTGCGGACGTGCTTTTGTCCATGCAAGATTTCCGAAGAGTTATGAAATCGTTTGTTTCGATCAAAGTCATCCACGCTATGAATAGCTGCCGGACATGCGCTTCAAAGGGGCTTCAGGCTTCCCGGACGGCTACTCCGATTCGAAGCGCGTGGCATTCCATGCGCTCTATGACAACATTTTTCAGCAAAGGGTATGAGAGCAAACCCACACTTCTTTTTCAGAAGTCGCTTCGAAGCAGCCGAGGCCTTGATGGGCTTCTTCACCAAGTTCGGCGATGGTGCCGCAGACATTCTTCCTCTTTCCGGGCTGAACAAGCGCAGAGTTCGCGCCTTGGCAGTGTATCTGGGCGCTCCGTCTGATCTTGTTGAAAAGATCCCGACCGCCGACCTGGAGAACCTCGTCCCGGTCTCCCATACGATGAGATTGACGACTTCCTCGAAGGCCAAGAGATCAACGGCGCACAGGCGCTACTTCATGCGCATTCCAGCACAGCCCATAAGCGAGCGCTTCCCGTCACAACGATTGCCATGACGGGTTCGATATTTAGGCATCGGCAATAGCGTCTCAACATACACGATCGATGGGCTTGCCGCAGTTAGGCAGCTAGCGGCCTGAATTACCGCTGGAGCGAAGCGCTGCTCTTTCAGCCCGCATGCGGTCATGAGGTTGACAGTGTCGGCACGTATCGCCGAGGCCGGCACGCGAACTCATTCTCCCTGAATGCCTGCTCTATCGATCTTCCGCAGCGTACCCACTTGACCGGTCGCTTCGACATTCCAGGCACCTGGATTGTAGCCGATCCTTGCCGCTCTCCTTCGGCCGGTCGCAATGCTAGACGTGCGGCCGTTACGCGATGCAGAGCTTGTTGTCAGATGCGTGATGCGAAATGTGAGATGCAGCTCAAGTTTCGGCGATGGCAGGCGCGCCGCATTGTTGATATGATCCGCGCAGAAAAGGCGCGCAAATGACATCGGATTCAGAGAAGGCTGAGGCCGTCGAGCAGTTGCTTGATACACCTGACCTTGCAACCGCACTGGAAAGCGAACAGTTCAAGAAATTCCTCGACCAGGTGCCGATTGCCATTGCCGTTTCGGACCTTGCCGCTGAAGAGCGCGTGGTCTACGCCAATCCGGAATTCGAGAAACTGTCAGGCCTGACGTCCGCAAGGCTCACCCGAGAAAACTGGGCGGCCCTTTTAGGCACAGGCCTCCATCAGCAAAAGGACAGGCCGCTAGCCGAGGTGGTGGTCGAGGAATCCGATTTGGTCGGCACCTTCAGGCTGGAGCGCAGCGAGGATAAACCCGCGATCGTTGACGTTTATTCCAACGAGATAGAGGACGACAACGGCAAGGTCTGTTTCCGACTGGTGGCCCTGGTCGACGTATCGGCTCACGGCGAGGTGGGAGATCAGCGCTCGGCCGAGGAGCGTGTCAGCGAGAAAGACACACTGCTTCGCGAACTGCAGCACAGGGTGAAGAACAACCTGCAGATGATCACCGCGCTGATCCGGCTGGAAAGCCGCAACGCGACCGAGGCCGACCGGAGACGGTTTGAGCGGCTCGCCGGTCGCGTCGACGCATTGGCGATCCTCTACCAGACGCTAACGGCCGACGAGCCGAAGGAGGAGGTCGACCTTGGTGTGTATCTCAGCCAGATCGCGTCCGCGGTCATGAGCTCGCATGCGGTCGAGGGGATCCGGCTGGATATGAAGGTGGATACATATCCGGTGTCAATAAACGTCGCCATGCCGGCGGGACTGGTCGTAAACGAATTGCTGACCAATTCCCTCAAGCATGCGTTCCGGGGCCGCGATGGCGGCACGATAACGCTGCACAGCATCGTCGATGGCGACGGCTGCCGGGTTATAGTGGCGGACGACGGAATCGGGCTGCCGGAAGGCGAGATGTGGCCCAAGCCAGGCAAGCTCGGAGCGCTGATCGCGCGATCGCTGACCGAGAACGCCAAGGCGCAGCTAGCCGTCGAGTCCAGCGCCAACAAAGGGACGAAGGTGACCATCGTTTTCAAGCGGTCGGCGGCAGCAAGCTGAACGGTTGCTGTCGACTAGCAGGCTGGCGGCTGGCTTCATGTCGCGGCTTTGAGCAGGTGGCTGCAAATAGGCTAGGTCGCCCTTCACGGCCTGCTTCACATGGTCGAGGTCTTCCATTATGCTCCAGGCTTGCTGCTTCTGACTTCGGCGGCCAGTCCATCCCCACCTAGCGGAAGGCACTCCCGCCTGATTGCGTTGCGGCTTGAGTCTTGACGGCGGGGGCACCTGACGCCTTCGCGCTCATCACGCGCGGGCCGGCAATTCAGCAGCGAGTCATCGCTTGGCCAATCTTGCCGAGGACGAAGGTCTAACCTACAAATAAAATTGGTCCGACTGTTCGTGGCCGGAGGTAACCGCGAATTTGCGCTATCGGGACAGGAGAGCAGTGCTGTAGGCAAACCGCGATGCGTGCATTCGTTCGATTGGTTCTACGATTATCCTGACGCCTGGGGTGACCAGTTGCACCAGTATTTCCTACTACGCGCAATCTTTGCAGGGTCATGTGCAGATCATCGCGGCCCGCCAAGACATCGGAAAACTGATCGACGATCCTTCAACCCCTGAGATATTGCGCGCCCGAATGGCATCGGCGGCCGCCATATAATAGTTTGCGGCAAAGACGGCCGCGATCGAACGGCTGAGGACGCGCTCGCCAACAGATTGCGCGACAGACGATGGGGTGGATACCGCGGATACGACGCCTGGTTCGATGCTCCGATCAACAACGCGAAGCTCGCCGCGACTTCCGTCTACAGCGATTCGGTTCAAAGGCTTGGCGCGTTGGACAAAGCTCGCCGCGCCGAAGCGCGATGCATAGAAGCCGGGATAGTCGCCCGAACACAAGTCGAACAAGCGGAGTGGTCGACCGTTTCGTCCTCCCCGGGGACGAGCCGGTTGCTCTGGCCTGGGGCGACCTGATGGGTCTTGCGGAGCACCGTCTCCAGCATGGCGATCAGGTCTTCGGGAAGGTATGGCCTCATTCTGCACAGACGGTTTTGCGTGGCTGTTACGGATGCCGGCGGGCACGGTGGCGATATGGCGGTCCTTTCGATCGAGCGGCTCGCCACGCTGCGTATAATTCCACGTCAGGGAGGAGAGACGGCGCTCGATCGTCGCCACAGAGTTTGGTTTCTTGTCTCCTGTAACCCTTTCTGGATGCACAGGCCGTGATGTAGAGGCCGACGGTCTGCGGATCAGGCGGCAACACCTCGAGGTGCTGCCGGCGCGCCCAGGCGCAAAAAATCCGCTCTCGACCGAGCGGCGTCAGACCGGTATTCTTATGGATGTTCATCCGGTCCCCCTGGAGTCACTGAAGCTTCGACAATCTCAGCTTTCCCGGTTCGGACCGGATGGACAACCTACTGAAAGCTCATAACATAGCTACCAATGCGATCAGCTTTCGGGCTATCGGGCGCATCCAGGGAGGATGGGTATGTTCTTGGCTAACGCGCTCAAGCTGCGGGACCGCGGGTGCACGCTGGCACTGATGTTGGCGATCATATGTATATGTGCGCCTGCACTGGCGGCAAACGCGTCGGATCAGGCGTGCCGGTCCATCGCCAAGCTCAAAATTCCAAACGTGATCTTTACCGAGGCTAGCCTTCAAAAGCCGCAGGGGATCCCCGCAGATCCCTTCACTGCATTCACCGGCGCCTCGCCTCAGGCGGTAAAAGTGGGCGGGCACTGCCTTGTCCGAGGTGTTATCGGGAAACGCCAGGGGGTCGATGGTCAATCATATGGCACCCGGTTTGAGGTGCGTCTTCCGACGACCTGGAACGACATGTTCCTTTTCCAGGGCGGCGGCGCAGTTGATGGCTTCCTGGCGCCGGCCGTCGGGACCATTCCTTGCCGGAACTCGACCGCGGCTCCCGGGCTCTTGCGCGGCTACGCTGTTGTAAGCATGGATGGCGGGCACCCAAGCCCCGATCCGGCTTTCGGGGTCGATCAAGCCGCACGCATTGATTTTGCGTACGCCTCCATTGGCAAAGTCACTTCGGTCTCGAAGCAGGTGATTGCCAAGTTCTATGGGGCGGCTCCGAAAAAGTCGGTGTTCATGGGATGCTCGAATGGCGGTCGTGAGGCGTTGATAGCGGCTCAGCGATATCCGCTCGAGTTCGACGGCATTGTTGCAGGTAGCCCGGGTTTTCGTCTCAGTGCCGCCAACATTGCCGAAGCCTGGGATACTCGCCAGTACATGAGCATCGCTCCCAAGGATGAGGCCGGCCATCCCATTCTATCCCGCGCCTTCTCCCAGCAGGATCTGAACATCGTCGCCAAGGCGGTTCTCGCTGCCTGTGATGCCCGCGATGGCATTGAGGATGGCGTCATCAACGCCTGGCAGCAGTGCCGGTTCGACCCAAAGGTCCTGTCCTGCCAAGGCGATAAGACGGACAGCTGCCTCACGGCTGGTCAAGTGCAGGCCATGAGCCGCGCGTTCGCGGGTCCGGAAAGCTCCGATGGCGAAAAGCTTTACAGCGATTGGCCATATGATACGGGCGTTGCGGGCGCGGACTGGAGAATGTGGAAGCTGGGCAATTCCCCCACTTCCCAGTCGGATGCAAATAACATCGTTCTGGGAGCCCGCTCGCTTCAATACTACTTCATGACGCCCCCGGCGCCGAATTTTGGGTCTGACGCACTCTCGATGAAGTTCGGGATCATACGGCACCGATCAGCCTGGCTTGCAGGAGGTCGAGCTTTCCGCGTCCATACATCTGCCGTTTCACAAGCTTGAGCTTGGTGATCTGTCCCTCTGTTTGACCGTTGGACCATGGTTCGGTGATCGCGGCGCGGACGGCGGCATGGTCGCGAATGATGCCCTTGGCGAAAGATGCGATGAGGCTTTTGCCGGCGTCGGCGATCCACGGCTCGAGATCATCGGCAAGCTTCTTGCGGATCATGGAATGGAAACCGGCGATCAGATTGCGTGCTTCCACCAGCAGGGGCACGCCCGCCTCGATGGCGGCGATCATCACCGTGTCGGCTTTGCTCAGGTGATCACGGGCCGTCGTCATCAGCGCGCGATCGTTCTGGCTGACGGCACCTTGTGGAGTTGCTGATCGGATGCCTGCTCGGCGCGACGCCGTCGCCTTGCCCATTCGCTGACGACGCCCAGGCGTCCCCGAAAGCCTTTTGTCTTCAGCCGCCGCCAGAGCTCGCTTGCATTGTGGCAGCCCGATATCCATTGCCCATCCAGGAACGGCAACCATGCCTCGAGCGAACTCTGCCGGACGCGGAAAATATCGGTTCGCTGGCCACGGATCACTTGGCGTACGAGTTTGCGACTGTGACCGGTGCGGCGCACGATCTCCTTGATGGGGATGTCTTCGCTGGCAAGTTTCATGATTGCCGCGTTTGTCTCCTCGCGCCGCAGATAGCCTTCGTATTGCAGCTTCTCCACGTAGGTGAGCAAGTCGGGATTGACCGTCGTAGCGCCGGTCGCAGTTCGGATTATCCGCATCGACTTGCGAACGGCGTCGAGGAAAGCCGCGCTCGCATTCTCCATGAGATGCCAGCGGTCGGCGACCTGAACCGCATGCGGTAATGCCTTGGCGGTGGCTTCGCCGTAACCGCCGCCGCGGTCGCGCGAGACGGTTTCGATCTCAGGGTGATCGGCAAGCCAAGCCTCGACGGTGGCAACTTCACGGTCGGGCAACAACGTCACGATCCGCCGTCGCTCCAGATCGCAGACGATCGTGCCGTAGCGATGGTTACGGCGATAGGCCCAGTCATCAATGCCGACAATCTTGGTAGGGTCTGTTCGTAAACAGGCCCGTCGCCGCACCACCCGCAGCAATGTGTCATTGCTGACCGGAACCATCAGCCGCTTTGCAAAACTAGCCGCCGGTCGGCCGCCGAGCGCCAGTCCAAGATGATGAACGATACACTCCAATCGCGAGGTCCGGCGCGATCGCTCGGTGACAACACTGTCGTCAAAGCGCTCGGCGAAGATTCGTCGACGGCACAATGTAGCATCGCAGACGAAGCGCCGCGCGACGAGGCGGAGCTCTACCTTCGTCCCACTACAGGGAAGATCGGACACGCGTCGAACATAGCGGCTGTGGACCCGGCTCGACACTCTGCGGCAAAGAGGGCAAGGCCGCGCCGACGTACCTGACCGCGCGGTAATGACGATCACTCCTTCGTTCTCAGCGATGGCCTCGACGACCAATCCCGCCGGGATCAAGGACGACAAACGCAAATTTCTCACCATGGTGCTGATTCCCCTAAGAAAACAGCACCACGCCGCCATGAAAAATCATCAAATGTGAGTCAGACCCGAATTTTGACCCCCTGAAGTTCGACTTCGACAAGGATCCGGCACGCGTTGCGGATACGGCCAAGCTCAATGATGCGACCGGCACGTATCTCGCCAGCTTCGCTGCCCACGGTGGAAAGCTGCTCTTGTTTCAGGGACTTTCCGATCCGGTCTTCTCAGCCAACGATCTGGTGCGCTGGTACAAGCAAGTCGTCGAGGTCACAAGCGGCGGCGATTTGGAAGCGACTCGCCGTTTCGTGCGCATGTTCATAATCCCGGGGATGACCCACTGCGGCGATGGCCAAGCCTTCGACGACTTTGATCCTTTGGCCGCCATCGAGGGCTGGATAAACCAAGACAAGGCTCCGGATTCTCTCGCGGCTGGCAGCAAGGCATTCCCCGGCAAGCACCAGCCGATCTGCGCTTATCCCACTCAAGCTGCCTATGGCGGTAAGGGAAATCCCGATGAGATCGCGAGCTATTCGTGTCGGGGATAAGAGACCTCGTCATTTGTTCGCTTCAATCTGCGCGCATTCCCGGAACAGGTCTCCCGGACCAAGGATCGGTTGGAAAAGCTAAACCCGGAATTTGTGGGCCGTGCCATAACGCAGTTGATGATCATGCCTGACTACGAAGCGTCGGCCGCCGATAGTCTGGACACAGCGCTCGCTGTGCTCGATGAGGTAATTGTTATCGCCTGAGATCTGACCGCCTCATCCCAGCGGACAAAACGGGGGCATCAGAGCCCGGGGCCTTGGTGAGATTTACGCGGAAACGATCGCGCCGGCGCTGATAATTTCGCGTCATCTCCGCGGAGGCATGGCCGAGCTGTTTTTGCACATAGCGTTCGTCGACCTCGGCCGACGAGGCGAGGCCGGCGCGCAGTGAGTGGCCGGCGAACTTCTTGGCCCGTTCGCCCTCCGACAGATCGCCGCGCACACCGGCGGCCAGGGCCGCGCGCTTGACCAGGCGTGCGACCTCCTGGTCGTTCAAGCGATCGACACCGACCGCTCTGCCTTGACCAGCAACGCGCCGGAACAGAGGTCCGTGCGCAATGCGCGCCAGTCTTAGCCAGGTCTGCAGAGCGGCCACAGGGCAGGTCGCGTCGGAGGAGCCGCGGCCGATTTCGACCTCGCGCCAGCCGGTTTTGCCGCGCAATGTGACAAGCAGACCCTTATCGGCAAAAATCTCGACCCAGCCGCGTCCGTCCTCGGTCTGATCCCTGCCGACGTCGAGGCCGACGATTTCGGATCGGCGAAGGCCGCCGGCGAAACCCAAAAGCAGCATGGCGCGGTCGCGCAGACCACGCAGCGTGCCGCGGTCGAGGGTCTCGAGCATGGCGATTAGATCCTCGGGCAGGATCGCTTCCTTCTGCCGGGGAGGGGAGGCGTGGGTGTTGCGAACGCCAGCCATCACCGTGGCGATATGCCGATCCTTGCGGTCGAGCGGCTGACCACGCTGGGCAAAATTCCACGAGAGCGACGAAAGCCGGCGCTCGATGGTTGAAACGGTGTTGGGCTTTTTGTCGCCAGTGGCCGTACCTGACGCGCAGGCGGCGATATAGAGCCCGACGACCTGAGGATCGGGCGGGAACATCTCTATGCCTTGGCGCCGGCACCAGCTCGAAAAATGCTTCCAGTCGGCTGCGTAGGCGCGGCGCGTGTTGGCCGAACTCGCCGCCTCGATATAGTCGCGCGCGCGGCCGGCGAGCGCCTCAAGCTGCGCAGGCAGGCTGGGATTGGCAATGGCTGGAAGGGGAGGGGACGAGGCTAGGTCGGCATCGCCCATCTGCATGACGATATCGATGATGTCGGGCAAAGCCGCGGCGCTTTGTGTGTGAAGCTTGTCCGAAATTCGTAGCATATTTCGGACATCTTGACCGTCACTTCGTCCGAAATCGGACCACAGATTTCGGACAAAGCCCCGGCATCAACCCGCCAATATCTCGATCTGCCGTCGCCGCTGCAAACGTCGCCTGTGAGAGGCGAGCCGCCTCTAAACTGGTCGTATATCCCGATTAATAATAAGAATGTAGTCAACTTCCATATTTTAGAGGGCACGCATGCTGCCACTCAACCGGCCTGATCACCACACAAAGTCAGGAAGAACCTGGTTAGGTGCAAAGCGACAATTGCCTCGACAGCGGGTCCCGGAAGGTTTATGCTGCCCAATCTTACCGCAATCCGAAATGGCGATTGAGTACCTTCACGAGTGAAGGGATTCCCGCGGTCTTAGAGATGAGTTGTCGAATGGCGCGAAGTCGCACAGAATCGCGAAGTCGCACAGAATCGTGTGTTTGATACCGATCAGGATCGCGAGCTATTTCAGGCGCAGAGAGGTCTTGCGCCCGATGCACGAGTTGCTCCCGGTCCAACGGAAGTGAATGGGGTGGAACTGCTTTGTCGACCAAATTGTTGACGGAACGTCCGGCGCCCATTGTTGCTACATGTCTGGATTCTTGGGGCGTTTTGGATGATGCAATCCACCATCTCACTCCAAAGGGCAGTGGAATCTGGAACAATGTCGCTTTTGTACGCAGGACATCCTTCGCGCCCGATTGGCATATTGTCTTTAACTCTGCTTCTATTTTTGGGCTCCCTGTTGATATCGAGGCGAGTCCAAACAGGACAATTTTTGCAATCGGCGAACCGCCGACGAAAGCTCATCGCGCATTTCATGAAGGGCAGGGGAAAAATACCATCGTCCTGACGTCTGACGCAGAGCTGGCTGCTCGGCAGAATGCAGAGCGCCGATTCGTTTTGTCTCCACCTATCACTCGGTCTTGGTCTGTGACAAAGACATATGACCAACTTCTGGTCAGCGAAGTCGTGGACAAGCCGCTTCGGCTCTCATGGATTACCAGCAACATCGCCCTGCTTAAAGGGCATCGATATCGGCTGGCGTTTCTGGAACGGCTGAGAGAGGAGCTCGATTTTGACCTGTTCGGCCGAGGTTTTCGGCTGATTGGAGATAAATGGGACGCACTCGCACCGTACCGTTACAGTATAGCTTTCGAGAATACTCGTGCTGATTACTATTTTACAGAGAAGCTTATGGACTGCTTCGTTGCTGAAACAATGCCGATCTATTACGGCAGCCCGGCAATCACGAGGTTCTTCCCTTCCGACTCAATGGTTCTGATTGACCCAGAGGACAAGAACGTAATCCAAAAAATTCAAGAAATCATCGACTCGGACCTCTGGAAGGAGCGTCGCGGCGCAATACAAGAGGCGAAGCGGTTGGTTCTTGAGAAATACAATACGTTTGCTTATCTCGCGGGCTTCATCGAAAGCGTTCACGATAAACCCTTACCGCCGGAAGTTATACACATCGGTTCGCCTGCGGTCGATTTTGGGAGAGACGAATGAAGTACTCCAACGCTCGCTTCGCGTGCCCGGCGGTTGGTGGTCTGGCGAGATCGGTACGGAGCGCTTGGCGGAGAATGCCTACCTGCGCAGACGGGCCGGCACGGGCGCACGAGGTCATGCGCCCCGGCTGCCGCTGATCAGACGAACTGGGGAAGGCCAGGAACGGAATTGAGGACCTCGTCCACGAGTTCGTCGCCGGCATGTTCCTTGGCGAAGGCGATCGTCTCGTTGGCGATGGCGGCGATCTTTAGAATGCTGAGACCCTCACTCATCAATTGCTGGCCGAGCCCCATGAGGCCGCCTCCGCCCTCTGGGTCGTTGCCATGATACTTCGCCACTAATTCCGAAGCTCCGGGAATGGCCGCGATCATGCGCGCAACGGGACCGTCGGCCGCGTGGCGTTGCAGGAAACCCAGCATTAACCCAACGGCCTTCTCTGCGAGAGCCGGGCCGATGCCGGCACCAGTGGCGATGCGCGATAAGAATTCTTCCATGGCAGGGTTCGTCTCTCTTTAATGAGGTTTACACGGGGCCGGTCCGGCGCCCAAAGCGCCCTTGGCCGAACCACAATTGAACTCCACAAAAATAGGCCGGCGGAAGTGCTATTGCAACTGCGCGTAAAACCGCCTCTGTCAACGCAAGCTGCGTCGGACGTGCGTATTTCGCAAAAACGGGACAGTCGTTCCGCTAAATCGCGGACAGCAGTTTCACTAATTCGCGGACAGCAGGATGGGGTCGGCGCTCGGTTGCCTGGTTGAAGTCATTTGCGATTGATTTCGCCGTTTTCGGCGCCGGTCAAGGGCGGCGGTGTTTTTTGCTTTCTCATGCTGTCGCCTTCGAGGGTGATGCGATGGGCGTTGTGGATGATCCGGTCGAGAATGGCGTCGGCTATTGTCGGCTCCGCGAATGCTTCATGATGCACCTTTCCTTGATCGCCTGGTCCGTTGCAGTCGGCGTTGAAGTTGATCGATCTGGTCGCTGGAAAGGTTTCCGCTTGGCCGCGGGCGTCACCATTTCTTTCCCACAAGATCCTTCAACGCGGCATTGTCGAGCATGGCGTCGGCCAGAAGCCGCTTCAGCCGAGTGTTCTCGTCCTTCAGAGCCTTCAGTCGCCGAGCCTCGCAGACATCCATCCCGCCGAAGCGGGCCTTCCAGTTGTAAATCGAGGCGTCGCTGACCCCGTGCTTGCGGCACAGATCGGCAACCGATACCCCGGCCTCATGTTCCTTCAAAATTCCGATGATCTGCTCTTCAGAGAAGCGGCTACGTTTCATGTCCTGGTCCTCTCGATGGGCCAGAACGAACTTCAAACCGGATTAGATAAGAGGGGCAAGGTCAAGGTCGATGACTCAACTGTTGTGTGGGGAGAGCTCTTTCTTCTCATTCGCTCCAAATGCGGACGCGGCGCACGAGCTCGGAAGTTGAGATCCCGTAGCGATCGTGAAGCGTCGGCAGCGCGCCAGCGTCGAGGAACTCGTCGGGCAGGGCGATCTGGCGAAAGACTGGGGTCACTCTCTCGCGCATCAGCAGCGCGGCAACGCCTTCGCCAAGGCCACCAATGATGGTGTGGTTCTCCGCCGCCACCACCAGCCGTCCCGAACGGCGCGCGGCAGCGAGTATCGCCTCCGTATCCAGAGGTTTGATCGTCGGAACGTGCAGAACGGCGCAGCCGATCCTGTCGGCTTCAAGCGCCTTCGCGGCCTCCAGCGCGCGCATGGTCATCAGGCCGCTGGAAATGAACAATACGTCCGCGCCCTCGCGCAGCATTCGCGCCTTGCCGATTTCAAATGTATAGTCGTCTTCGTCGAGCACGACAGGAACCTTACCGCGCGAAAGCCGCATGTAGACCGGCCCGTTGTAGTCCGCGATCGCCTCCGTGGCCTGTTCGATGTCGAGCGCGTCGCAAGGGTCGATGATCGTCAGGTTCGGCATCCCGCGGAAGATCGCGATGTCCTCCGTCGCCTGGTGGCTGGGGCCGTAGCCGGTCGTCAGCCCCGGTAAGGCGCAGACGATCTTCACATTGAGTTTCTCCTCGGCGATCGCCATGCAGATGAAATCGTAGGCACGTCGCGATGCGAAGACGGCGTAGGTGGTGGCGAAGGGCGTAAACCCTCCCGCGCCAAGCCGGCGGCGGCGCTCATCAGCACCTGCTCCGCCATGCCCATCTGATAGAAGCGGTCCGGATGCTCCTGTGCGAAGACATGGAGATCGGTGTATTTCGCGAGGTCCGCCGTCAGGCCAACTATCCCGGGCCGCTGGTGCGCCAGTCTGGCCAGTGTGTGCCCGAACGGCGCATTGCGTGTCGGTACGCCATCGGGCGCGATCGACGCGATCATCGCCGATGTGGTCTTGCGCTCACTGGCATTGGCGGCGTGGCGCGGCGCGAACTTTGACAACCTCAACGCGGACGTCCCTTTTCCAAAGCTTCGAGCGCTAACGTCCATTCGTGCGGTTCGACCCGGATGAAATGCGTGATGTCGCGGGTTTCCAGGAATGGCACACCCTTGGCCATGCGCGTATCGCAAACGATCACACGCGGACGAGGTTCCTTCAGGCCGCGCGCCATGTCGAAGGCCTTGCGGACCGCCTCGATGTCGTTGCCGTCGACGCGCTGCGCATGCCAGCCGAACGCCTCGAACTTGTCGGTCACCGGTTCGGAGGAGAGCATGGCCGTCGACGGACCATCGGCCTGCTGATTGTTGAAGTCGACAATGGCAATGAGATTGTCGAGCTTGTGGTGGGCGGCCGACATCGCGGCTTCCCAGGTCGAGCCCTCACCGAGCTCGCCGTCGGACAAAAGATTGTAGACGAAACTGTCGCTTCGCTTGCGCGTCAGCCCCATGCACATGCCAACGGCAATGCCAAGGCCGTGACCGAGCGAGCCGCCGGTGATCTCCATGCCGGGCGTGTATGGCGCCATGCCGGACATCGGCATACGGCTTTCATCGCTGCCATAGGTTTCGAGCTCTTCCTCCGGCAGCACGCCCGCTTCGATCAGAGCCGCGTAGAGCGCGATCGCATAGTGTCCGATCGACAGCAGGAAGCGGTCGCGTCCCTCCCACAACGTGTCCTCCGGCCGGTAACGAAGCGCATGGAAATAGGCGACGGCAAGCACGTCGGCGACACCCAGCGCCTGTCCGACATAACCTTGGCCCTGGACTTGACCCATCCGCACGGCGCGTCGGCGGATACGATAGGCTCGTTCGGCCAGGCTGACATTGCTGCCAGCGCGAGGCATCTCAAGCTCCGTTGTCCACTCAGCCATGGATTAGCATCCCACCGTTGACATCGATCACGGCGCCGGTGATGTAGCTGGCCAGATCGGAAGCCAGGAAGAGATAGGCGCCGGCTACGTCGCGCGCCTCGCCCAGCCGGCTGAGCGGGATTCCCTTGATGATGTCGGCGCGCATGGCGTTGGTCAGTTTGCCGCCGGTGATGTCGGTCTGGATCAGGCCCGGTGTGATGCAGTTGACGCGGATGCCTTCGGGACCGAATTCGCGCGCCATGGCCTTGGCAAGCCCCAGAACACCCGCCTTGGCAGCCGAATAGTGCGGGCCACCGAAGATGCCGCCGCCGCGCTGGGCCGAAACTGACGACATGCAGATGATCGAGCCGCCGCCATTTTCGCGCATGTTCGGGATGAATGCCTGGCTGAGATGGAGCACGCCGCGTAGGTTGACATCGAGGATGCGGTCCCAGTCAGCCGCGCTGATCTCCAGCGTCTTGACCGGCTGCGTGACGCCCGCATTGTTGCAGAGCACATCGATCCTGCCCAAGGTTTCTGTCACTTGCGCCGCCGCCCTCTTGCAGGCGTCGAGGTCCGCGACGTTGCACGCAAGGCCGATATGGTCGGGTCCAAGCGACGCAGCGGCGTCACGCGCTTGCCCGTCATCGAGGTCGAGTATTGCAACGCGAGCCCCGTGCTGTACCATCAGCGCTGCCGTGGAGCGGCCAATTCCCCGGGGGCCCGCGGCCCCCGAAATCACCACGGCCTTGCCCTTCAGCAACAAGTCGAACTCTCCTGCTATTTCTGTTTGGCGGCGATCTAAAGTCGGTAGAACCGGGCGGCGTTGTCATGGAACAGCGCGAGCCGCTCCTCGTGCGGGTGGGCGATCGTAATTTCCTTGAAGGCGTTCAAAATGGCGTCGAAGCTCGAGAACAGCTTGTCGACGGGGAAGTTCGTCGCGAACATCGAGCGGCCGACGCCGAAGGCTGCGATCGCCTCCTCGACATAAGGACGGATCGAGAACGTGGTCCAAGTCCAGTCGCCCATGCCGAGGCCCGAGATCCAGGCGACGTTCGGCGCTTGCGCTAACTGGTGCATGCCTTTTTTCCAGGCGCCAAAATGCTCGGCGCCGTCGACCTGCATGCCGGTGTGATTGAGGATGATCTGCACGTCGGGAAAGTCGCGCGCCAGTTCGAGGAACTCGGTCATCTGCGGATAGTAGAGCTGCGGGTCGAAGCTCAGCCCGCGCTTCGCCAGCTCCCGGAAGCCGCGCCGCCATTCGGGCGTACGACTGACCTCCGGCCGCGCCAGATAGGTCTTGGCGGGGTCGGGATGATAATTCATCGGCTGCCGCATGCCGCGGAAGTTCGGATATTCCATGTGGCGGTCGAGGAGGTCGCCGACGTCGGGTTGGGACAGGTCGGCATAGCCGACGATGCCATGCGGAAAGCCTCGCTTGTTGGCGATCTCCTGCAGCCAGCGCGTTTCCCCAACCGGATCGCCGGGATCGAGAAGCAGCACTTCGGCTCCGGTGGAAAGGGCACGAGCGATCTGGACGATCTGGCCTTCGTGGAGGGACAATTTGCGTGCCGGCATTATCGATGATCGCTTCGCCGATCGCTGGGTCGATCAGCTGGAGCGCTCCGAGCGCAGTTTCGCGCGTGCGGCGACGGCTGATCTGCGACCAGCCCGACCTCACATGCACAATGCCGATGTTTTCCGCGACCGGACAGCTCGGGCAACAGCGCCAGCTCCTGATGCACCACCGCGATGATCGGGCTGTTGTGGTCGGCCTTCGACGAGGCGAAGCCAATCTCGCCGGCTTCGCGTGAGGTCAGCCCTGTGACGATGCGGATGAGAGTGCTTTTGCCGGCGCCGTTGCCGCCCAGGAGCGCGTGGATTTCGTCGGCCCGGACCTGAAAACTCACACCCCGCAGGACACGGGTTGCGTCATAACTCTTCTCGATATTGGCAGCTTCGATCAGGGGCTTCCTGGTCAATACCTGTCCAACTCCCGGCACGTTGCCGGCGCTACCCAAGCTTTGGGTTGAACTCGGCTCCATCCTGTATCTCCTTCCGGGACCACTGTGCGACCGATTGACATTCGGCTCAATTTTCGTTTCTTAACATTCTGTGTAGCTGAGCTTAACTGACGAGGACGAGGTCAGACATCAAGTTCAATTCGATGACGCATTTCGAGGCAGTCGCGCGGCTCGGCGGCGTGGCAAAGGCCGCTCAGGAATTGCAGGTGACACCTTCGGCGGTTAGCCAGCAGCTGCGGCTGCTCGAACACCAACTCGGGGTGCGGCTTTTTCAGCGCGAAAAGCGCCATCTCTCGCTCACGATCGACGGTGAGCGGCTCTTCCAGACCACGACCCAGGCTTTCGAATCCATACGCGAGGTGCGTAATGCCATTGTGCGGCAGCGCGAAAGCTTCCAGCTTAGCCTGCGCGTCAGTCCTTCCTTCGGCGAGAAATGGCTGGCGCCGCGGTTGGCCGAGTTCAGCAAGGGCTATCCGAGCTGGAATTTGCGTGTCGACGCCACGCCCAATTTCTCGGATTTCGAAACGGAGGTCATCGATCTCGATCTTCGTTATGGCGACGGCGGCTGGGCCGGCCTTTATTCGGATTGCGTCGTCAACGATCTGATCCTGCCGATGTGCTCGCCTTCCTATCTTGCCGAACTGCGCGCGATCTCACCGGATCCGCGCGAGCAGCTTCGCCATGCGCGGTTGATCGACAGTGTGAAGGCCTATTTCCGGTGGGATTATTGGCTGCCGTGCAACGGTATCCAGGGCGCCCGCATGACGTATCCCTATCGTTTCGACCGTTCGTCAATGTCGGTTCAACTGGCGAAGGACGGTGCAGGTGTGGTCCTGGAAAGCACATCCATCGCATTCGAGGACCTGGTCTCGGGTTCTCTGGTTCCGGTCTCGATAGAGTTCGAGGTCATCGAGTTTCCGGGATACTGGCTGGTCTGTCCTTCGCGGCATATGAACCGGCGCGCGGTTCGCCTGTTTTCGGACTGGGTGTCACGCGTGGGTAAGCGCGACACCGATCTGGCTCGCCGGTTTCTGGCGGATAAGCAACTGCGCATATCGTTCGAACGACGGCCTCATTTCGGGGCACGGGATGACAAAGCGGCGCCAATGGCGTGAACAGTTCGGCGTTCAAGACATGGCAAGACGAACATTGACAGCACGTTGCGGTTGAGGAGCTGGCAAAACGCAGGCTGTGTGCAAGCGAATGGGTTGGCCCCGCTTTTCATTTTCCGCGTAGCCTGTGCCTGTGGCTGCCCGCGCCACAAGGCGTTGGTGCACAAATGTGGCATTAGGCACAATCAGCTCTTTGATGCCGCCTGCTATGTCGGCCTTGCCGGGCAGCGAACGGACTCCGGGCGTGCGCACGCCGTCATGCGGTTGAGAACGGCGCAGCCGATGGCGACCTCGGTCTGCTGAGCCGAAAAGGAGCGGGCTCGCAGGCGACGTCCGATCAGCCCCTTGTAGCGCCCGACGGCGGTCTCGATCAGGGCGCGCTTGCCATAGCCGGTGGACGCCTGCCAATTCAGCCTTCCATCATTGGCGATCGCCGTGATGTGACCGTCCCTTTGACCGGGTGGTCCGGTGTCATCACTCTCCACGGCCGTTGAACGTGGCGGGATGACTATCCTTGCGGTGACGCTGTGTTGCAGCACCGCGCAGTAGGTGGGACCGCCATCATATGCTCCGTCGGCCGTGAATTGGTCGATCTCTGCGTCGACCCGGTCGAGCAGCGGCTTCACCTGCGAGGGATCGTCGCCGTCCTGGTCGGTCAGACAATGGGCGATGATCTCCCCGCTGTCGGCTTTGAGAACCAAATGCAGCTTGCGCCAGGTCCGGCGTGATCTGGCACCGTGCTTGTCTTCCAGCCATTGGCCGGCGCCGTAGACTTTCAAATCCGGTGCTATCGATCAGCACATGCAGCGGACCGTCCTCGGGATGCCGCTGCCGCTTGGCCGATGGTTCCCATATCTGCGCCCGGCGGCTTAGCGTCGTGTGATCGGGAACCGGTAGATCAAGCCCATCAGATCGAGCAGCGAGGTCGCCAACGCCTCGCTCTGGCGCAGACGAAGCCCGAAGACGCATCCCAGTGTCAAGACCGCCTCGATGGCGAGATCGGAATAGCGGGGCTGGCCGCCGCGGGTCGTTCTTCGCGGCGCATGCCACCTGGCCAAGGCTTCTTCTGTCAACCACAGCGTCAGACTGCCGCGCCGCCGAAGGCCCGCCTCGTATTCCGGCCAGTTTGTCACCTTGAATTTCATCTTCGCGACTCGGTGGCGGCGGCTGGCATTGTGTTTGTAGGGCATCGGGCGAAGATCATGTCGTTGGCGATCTCGCCTGCCTATCGGCAAACCCTTGAAAAATGTTCCACGCACCAACGCCTCGACAAGCACCTTTCTTCATACATTTCCCGAACGACCCGCAGCGCAAAGCCTCCCCATGAGAAAAGAGCTTCCCATGTCTTTCACGCCATTGATTGACCCCGAGATCCAGGCCCGCTACCCGGATTTTCATCTGATCAGCATTGTGGTGCGGAACGCTGAAATCGACGTGCCGGATGCACAGGCGTTGAACGACACGATTGCGGCGGCGGAACAGGCGGCGCTTCGCGATGACGCCCAAAGGGACGCGCATCTTGCGGCGTGGGCCGTTGCCTACGAGGCTTTCGGCACAAAAGCCAATCGAACGCCGTGCTCGGCCGCCGCGCTTCTCAAGCGGGTGCGGAAAGATGGCTCTCTCCCGCGGATTTCCCCACTGGTTGATGCTGCCTACAATGCCGTCAGCGTGTTGTATGGCGTTCCGATTGGCGGGGAGGATCTCGATCTCTACCAGGGGTCCCGAGACTTCTAGTTGCGAAGCGAGCCATTCGACACGATCCAGCAAGGTGAAATGGTTACAGAGCATCCTGAACCGGGCGAAGTCATCTGGTGTGATGATGCCGGTGTCACGTGCCGCCGCTGGAACTGGCGGCAGGGGCGGCGCACCATGGTCACGGCCGATACCCGCGCCATGTGGCTCGTGCTGGAAGCCCTCGGCCCAATGTCAGCTAAACAGATGACGGCCACCGGAGAGCATCTGATGGGACTTATCCCAGCGTTGTGCCCGGGGTGCGCGAATCGAAACCGCGCGGATCGACGAATCCACTACATCTCGTGTCCCTTAGGGCATGGCCCCACCTTCCGGAAAACACTCCACTCAGCCCTGTCCGGATCTGGCGCTCCTTGCTCGCTCCGCTGGCCTACACAGTTGATTGCGAACGACCCAGAACGGCTCTCGAAAACGAGCGTCGAACGAAATCAGATCACCGTTTGTTCTCCCTTAGCGTTGTTTGGCGTACTTTTATCGCGATGCCCTCTTGTGGGCCGTGCCATAACGCAGTTGATGATCATGCCTGACTACGAAGCGTCGGCCGCCGATAGTCTGGATACAGCGCTCGCTGTGCTGGATGAGGTATGTTATCGCCTGAGATCTGACCGCCTCATCCCAGCGGACAAAACGGGGCAGGGAGGGGGCTTTTCAGAGCCCGGACGCCTTGGTGAGATTGACGCGGAAACGATCGCGCCGGCGCTGATACTTTCGCGTCATCTCGGCCGAGGCGTGACCGAGCTGCTTTTGCACATAGCGCTCGTCGACCTCGGCCGAGGACGCGAGGCCGGCGCGCAGCGAATGGCCAGCAAACTTTTGACCGCGTTCGCCCTCCGACAGATCGCCGCGCACGCCGGCGGCGAGCGCCGTGCGCTTGACCAGCCGCGCAACTTCCTGGTCGTTAAGCCGATCGGCGACGACTCTTTTGCCTTGCCCTATTACCCTTCTGAACAAAGGGCCATGGCCGATCCGCGCCAGCTTCAGCCAGGTTTGCAGCGCGACCACCGGGCAGGTGGCGTCGGAGGAGCCGCGGCCGACCTCGACCTCGCGCCAACCGGTTTTGCCGCGCAGGGTCACCAGCACGCCCTTGTCAGGAAAAAACTCAATCCAGCCAGAAGAATCCTCGGTCTGGTCGCGACCAACGTCGAGCCCGACGATTTCCGAGCGCCGCAGCCCACCGGCAAAACCCAGAAGCAGCATTGCGCGGTCGCGCAGACCACGCAGCGTGCCGCGGCTGGCGTTTTCCGTCTACCAGACGCGGACATGGCTGCGTCAACACCTACCCGGATTCCCGAAACGAGGATGACAAGGTTGCTCGGTTTCGCCATCATCTCAAGCATCTGGCCATTTCGTCGATTTAGCAGTGCAAGCACCTGCTGACCGCCTTGGAGGCCACAGACGACCTGCCCGAGCGATATCGCCAAGCCTTCGGGGTGCCGGGGGATGTGTAGGACGGGAGAGCCGTCCGTTTTGTTCCGCAAGTGGGCGAGCGGGGCATAGGTTTGCAACTTTCGTTCCATCCATTGGGTTGCGCGTTGCGCCGATCACGCGAATATGCGGCCACGAATGGGATTGCCGCATCACGTGTCGATTGCTGGCTTCAGAAGGAGCTTTGGATGGAGCGAGGGTTGCGGGTCACGGTCGACAGAAGTACATGGCCGACGCCTCCGGCCTTGCCAGCTTATCCACCAGCGTTCGGTACTTCGCCGACAGAATGGGACCTAAGCATACCGGCGCTGCTCCTGACGATAGGATATCTCACGACTCCGTCCCACGCTTCGGGCGTGTCGCTGAGCGAATTCTGGGCGTGGGTACGGTATCTGCATGCTGTGGCGGAAGATCCTGACCTGAGGCTGACCAAGGCCTTCTTCGAGCTGGATCCCCATCAGAAAACGATACTGAGCGACGATTTCGGCATGGGCGTGCCGATCTATTGGCTCATGGGAAAGTTGAACATCGCCGCATCCAGCATCTTCAATTCTTGGAAATGTTCGGCGTGCGAATTCCAGCGTTTTCTCAGCAGCGGCATCACGACTGAGAACGAGCGGCGATGAAGAAGGTGCGAACGTCCGAACGGCCGAGCTACCTGACCGAATGATCGTATCAGTCCCGGCCATCGACAATATCTTTGTCGAGCCGGATGTGCCGTGCTCGAAGACGAAAAAGTGGGGATAGGCGTCAGCGGGAGTCTCGAAGCTATCGACGTCACTGAAGTCTACAATCGCCTTTAGATGTCCCAGGGAGGTGAAAGCTTCCCTGATGGAACCGCCATAGACATTTCTCGTCCAGGTGCCGGGGCACAGAAACGCAAGCTGGCCGCCTGGCTCGAGCAATTCAAGCGAGCGCTCGATGAACGCGATATATAGGTCTGCCCGCTGCTTGAACGAGGAAAACCGCTCTCGATATGAGGCGCGTAGCGGTGCAGGGATGGCGTCCCAGCGGATATATGGAGGATTGCCGACGATGTGGGTGAAGCGGGTACGGGGACGGGCTTCTAAGAAGTCCTCGTTCTTTATCCAGGCGCGGGCGATACCGCGCGCCATCGGTTCTGCAACGCCAAGCTCATTCAGTTCTTCGGCACACCGGTCGCGCAATGTCGCCGCAACATCGGGGTCGATCTCGTACGCGCGGATAACGGGGCGAAGCTGGTCGTAGGATTTCCCTTGTTTGCAGCAGGCTTCGACCAGAGCACGCAGCAGGGGAAGAATGAAGGCGCCTTGCCCGGCAGCTGGCTCGAGCAGGCGCAGTACCAGAGGATCTTCCGGAAAGCTGACATGGCGCAGGCATAGAGTCGCCACCTTGTCCCGAGTGAAAAATTGACAGAGGCCCGCCTGCCACGGCCGGTCGGTCGCGACATCGCTGTCGACTCTTCCCTCCATTGATATGCCCCTAACCCTAGACCGGCTGCCTCGATTTTGTGCGTATTACTCGCCAATAGGGCGTGTCGATGCAATCGAAATCCTTGCGACGATAGGCGTCATCCGTGAAAGGCAGAGGTTTCAGCCAGTCCCGGAGCGACAAACGCTCACCACACGGGTTTCGCCTCGGCATTTAACTAGTTTCGGCTAAGTTTGACTTAAGATCGACTGCAATAAATGGGTCATGGTTTGGGTTCCTGAAGAGGATGCAGAAACAAAAGACTAGCAGTTTCGCGTGGGATGTCCCACTCACTGGTCAGGGGCCATCCTGGTTCATAGAGCTCCGCAGGACCGAGCCGCGGTTCGGATCGCTTGGTGCAGAAAAGACGCCGGCAAATATATGAGATTTTGACCCAAAGCCTGGATTTGCACTTTGAGGCAGCGCCCTTAGAATGAGCCACCATTTGCGGTGCTGTTCTGGTTTCCGTAGCAGTGGTCTTCGCCGCTGCCCTTTCGGCGCGGGGTGAGTATGAGATCGGTCGCCTCGGATAATCGCCATAATTATTTGAACCTCTCAACCGCTATGGTATTTTCGTAGGTTCGAGCGGGACTTTTGGGGGAGTGGTGGGGAGCTTATCTATCACGGTCCACTGGGAGCGACTTGTCCTCCCATCCATTAGGGGATTCATCGAACACGAGGATTTGTTGCACGCGGTGGCTGCCGGAGATGATGCCGGGCTCACACGAGATGTTAGCTACGAGACGCTGCGCGTCGGAATGGTCGGCGCCATCTTCCTGTATCACTTTGCCGAGGTCGCGCTAGAACGTGGTGCTTTGGCGGCCGCAACCAGCAGGGCTGGTGCTCGCCAGCTGATATCGAACGCGGCAGTCGCGGCCAACGGCGATCCGAGACCCGACGATCATAAGGTCCTAGGCGAAGTCGCTGACGCGATAAAGCATGCTGAACTAAATTCGCCTTCGATCCTTCATGTCCCCAAAAAAGGTCGCGCGATTGAGATTTCTCAAAGTGCGCCTTCCATTTTCTCTGAAGGGCAACCGGCAGGTATCCCGCAGGTTGTCATTACCACGCGCACCGGTACGCGCTCGCTGCGCGCGCTGTTCGAGAATGTCGGGCGCGGCTGGAACGCAATTCTAGGACTGCCCCCAGGATAACTTTAGGACCACATGCGTCCCGGAATAACAAAGGTAACTAACGAAGTAGTGTACCATCGAGGTAAATGTTCTTCGATATTTTGCTCCAGCCCGGATTCATGCGAACGCCGCTACCGGGATTTGCACGTAAGAAGTCCGTCGTCTAGGCTGGAGAACCGTACAGGGTTCACATTCGAGCCGAACCGGTGACCCACGAACATCCCGCCAGGATCGCGTTCCGCCTTCGCGGTGACAACAGACCCGATGATACGTTCGATGCGTGAAATGGCCATTGATTTCTATAGCGCACCATAACAGCGCACGTACGATCAAATTGCCGATTGAGCATCGTCCTCCGCTCTCTGATATATGTAGTATCAGCCACCACCTCGTCGCGTTCGCGGTGGCTGGTCCCAGCGGATTCTAGCGAGATCATTTACCATGTCGCCGGCGGAGTATGATTTGCCAGTTCCTGAAGCGCTTTGTACTCCGGTCGCTCATGGAGGAACTGCATTCCGAGGGAAAGCTCGCACTGATTGCGATCGACCAAGATCGTCCGCGCTCCGGCATCGAGATCGATGCAAGTGAGAGCACGCCTTGGTTGATCGGTGGTGGGGTGCTGAGCGCGCCATCGCAAGAAATGCCAGGACTCCAACTTGCAGATGCACTTGCCTTCGGCCTTGGACGTCGGTTTCGTCGCTATGCGGAATATGATCGCGGTCAACCTTCGGACCTCGACGTAGCGGCTATTGCGCCGCTCGCTGCCCTGAACGGGCGTTCGCGATCGCTACACGAGGAAGCGCACAATAGCGCGCAAAGCCGTAATTCGAATTGAGCGGCATGTTCACAGATCCAACGTCCAGCGGCACCCACACAAAGCTGACGCAAGCCATCAAAAATGTGGGGCAATACGTGGGTTGACCTTCGTTAATTATATCAGCTTGTTGGCCGAGCAACTGGCGGAGAGAGCGGCCGCCGTCGCAATTTGATTGCTATAGATTTCAACAGCTTAGCTATTCAGAGCGAGCAAATACCAGAGCAAAAAACAGAGCAAAGGCGCGCAGTGAGGAACCGTCATTATCGACCACGACGCATCATTTCGGCCGCAACATCGTCCCAGAAACTCAAGGTTGGCAAAATGACGATGTGCAGGACCAACCATGTTGCCGTCCTGATTGATGCGATTGGTTTCTACACCCGACGAACTGAGGATGTAGCGAAGTGAGTTCTCCAGTTGCGGCAGGATTAGATGCGCGGCTTCGAGTTCGTCGCCGCCGACGAACTTGGCAGCACCGATTGCAAAGGTATACTCGTGGCGAGGTGGGACGAAGGGACTTGCCCGCATCAGCGGCAACAGCGTGTCCACAGAAACGGAATGCTCCTCCCAAAGGACCCGCCGGATAGGATGAATTCTTCCCGCAACAACAAGGCTACGGCGAATTCGGTCATGCTGATTGATCATGAACCGGACCTGATTTTCGTCTGGCGGACCGTTGAGATCGAGACCGGGTGCAATGAAGCGAGTTCGGCCTTGGCTGTCGCTCACGGTCGTTGAGAATATAGCGGCTAGGCCTCCATGGCTTGCTTTCAGAACTTGGTCGCGCAGCTTGTCAGGATCGGGTGAGTCCTCGCACATAAGCAGCTTACGAATGGCTTGCGCGAGCGGCTTGCCGCGAACGTCAGCTTCGGCTGCTTCCACAAGTTCTGTAATGTTGGTTTGATGTGAGAAGATGGACATTTCGTCCGTTATGCGAGGCTGGATCGCACTCAATCGGTCTTGCAAAGCCCGCCGTCGATCGACAGTCCCTGGGATGGGTCTTAATGCTTGAATCGCATCGTTGAGGAAATGCACTTGCACGGCGGCCGAATCTTGTCGCGCATCAGCATCCGCAGCGTATGTCTCGGCTGCTTCGACCAAACATCGATTGCTGTTTTCGGCATCTTTGGCGCTTAGGTAGGCGCGACCCGCAAGTTCCCATAGAGATCGGCGGGCTGGGTGATTACCACCAAGCTGGGCGCTTGCCGCGAGAATTTCAGCGGCCTGTGCTGTCTGGACCAATTCCCAAACGTGATTGCTTAGGTTGATAGGAACAATGTGAATGAAGCCCCATCCATCATCGGCATCTAGAGCAAGTTGCGACACGTCAGCAATGATCTTTCGCAACGGGTCGAATTCACTTCGCTTCCATCCCATTGATCGTGCAATTATTGTTGCCCGCGTCAAATACTCAGCGGCCGGCACGCTAGCGGGGTTGCTTTCATCGAAGTCGAATTTGGCTTCGCCGTTCAGCACCAACGTGACGCATTCGACATATGATGCGACGGCTCGCAGACCCGAGACCGCGTCCTTCTTGTTCAGCAACCAGCAGACATCAGCGACTCTTGCTCGAAAGGCGGGGTGACCGATTTCGGGCACCAACTCTGCCAGTATCGTGATCTGATCGGATAGGAGGTCGGCCGGGATTGGCGACCTGCGTCCGTGCATGATTGCCAAAGGACGAAAGGGCTCAATTCGATCGTCTGGCACGAAATGGTAAGTTGAAATTTGCCCAAGCACCTCTAACGCCGACAAGCTGTGAGCATCCCCGGCTGCCTTGGCGGCGGCAATCGCTTCACGAATGCGACCGTAGATGTCCATACTGTCAACCACAGCCGTTGCAGCGATCGCGCTTTTCACGGCCTCGCGCTGAAATGCATCTTGCGGGACCGCAAAAGTAACGCCGGGAATTTCTCTTTTCTCTGCGCGTTCCGCATCAGTCATTTGGTATAGACCTTCTTAAGCCAGCGTCACCAACCGTACTAGCACACCTGTTGTGCGGAAGTTTATCTTTGAGACGTCCAAATTTCCGTAGGTCGATTGGGAAAGCTTGAAAGGGCTGATCGCCAGCCGCAAGGTTAAGGTCGTCGCGCTGGACCTTCCGACTTCATGGATGATGGCCAGGGCCGATCAGGACGATTTCACCACGCGCCTGTTCGATGCGATGAACGCCATGATCCTAGACGTTCTCGCCGCTGCCGGTATGAAGGACTACATCGACCGTCGCCGCCGATAGGCGCAAGGCATAGCCAGGGCACAGACCGAAGGCCGCTACAGGGGCCGACAGGAAGACGAACGGCGCAACGCTGTGATCATGAAGATGCTTGGCAATGGGCAAGCTGGTCTAGCATCGTCGCCGCTACAGGAGCATCTAGGAGCACGTTGGCGAGACTCGCGAAGCGATTGCAGCCTGCCGGCTAGGAGCACCCATGCGCGCCATCCTAGCCCTGTTAGAACTGTGCCTCTGGGGTACAGTCCTTCTTCGCCTTTTTTATCGACACCATTTGCAAGAAGGTCGACCGGGAGACCCGATGACGGATGTGCCCTAGGCGGGCTCAAAGCCCTCATTGAGGTCGACTGCGGCACTAAATTGAAGGTCTGCACTCAACTTGGGCGCTTTGCCGTATTGATCTTATCCACCAAGCTACGAACTGATTTCTGATGCCCAACATAGAGGTCTTCAAGAAGAACCTCCAAAATATCATAAGCGTTAAATACATCATTAACAGTAATATTCTCAGGACGACTTCCGAAATTACCGATCCATCGTAGAGCATCGACGCGATCGGCGTTATCCCTGTCAATTGCCTTGAATGAAGCGATACGAGTTCCCAGGAGAACGAATTTTCCTTTCGTATCCGTTGGGGCTATTCCAGAATTTGTCAATATTTCTTCTGCGGATTGTCTCACGTGATTCGAAGCGGCCCCCGGGTCACAGAAAAAGACGTTAAACGACTTCTCTATACTTCTCTTGACACTCTTCGGGCATTTAGCAGGCACAGAGAAAATCCTCATGGCCTTAGAAAAGTACCTCACGTAGAATTCTTCTCTGTAATCCATGTTGAGATCGCCGTTCTCATCTTGATATTGATCCGGCGCGTAACCTCCATTGCCGCAACACGCCACCTTGTCCTTGCAGTTGACGCACTCCAACATAGCCGAAAAGGCCAAGTCGATTAGTACTTCGTCAAAGCCCTCTTCGCCGTGCCTCGCTCGCGATTCAGCCGTTTCCTCATAGTGTAGGGTCTCGCGTTTCAGGCGCATTTTTCCGTCGCGGCATGACGGGCAAGGCGTACCCATCCGGTGAAGACCGCAGACGTGCGTATCTGGTGGCCATGAGCACCTTGAGCACCGCGGTGCTGGGGTCAAGCTTTCGATGGGGAGACGCGATGATATTCTTCGAGGAGGAGTTCGACCTCCTCGATGCCTTCATCGGTGAAGGCCAAGATCCCGTCGTCATCGGTGGCGCCGTGCACCCAGATGACGCCGTCTTCGGGCTCGAGACCGAGGGTCAGTTCCTGGATGAGCGCTTCGTTGACGCCGAGGTCCCTGGCGACACGGTCGACGGTATAGACGTGATGCACCTTATTGCGCTGCATGATCAGGCCGCCGCTGGTTGGGTCCGCAGTTTTGCGGATCTCCAATTCCACGGCAGCAAATCATCGATCCGATGGGCCGGATATGCGGGCAGTCGGGCGAGGATGTCGGCGATCCAGACCTGCGGGTCGATGTCATTCAACTTGGCGCTGACGATCATGCTGTAGAGAACGGCAGCGCACTGTCCGCCGCGATCGGAACCGCAGAGCAGCCAGGGCGCAGGGCTCGCTCGGCTGCATTGTTCGATAGCAAATCCGCCCATCGTCGAGGAACCGGGTGAAGGATGACCAGCGGCGCAGCATGTAGTTGAAGGCCTTGGTCAGATCGTGTCCGCGCGAGAGCTTGTCGCGCGTCTCGATCATCCAGCCCTCGAGTTCGGTGACCAGCGGCATGCTCCGCTCCTGGCGCACGGCGTGGCGTTGGGCCGGCGACAGGCCGTTGATCTCGCGCTCGATGTCGAACAGGGCATCGATGCGCTTCACGGCTTCAACCGCTAGCGGATAGACCAGGTTTGGCTTCTCGCCGCGCCCCTTCTTGCACGCCGCCGCTTCGATGTCGGCCAGCTCGAACACTTTGCGCCGGCTGTGAGCCCAGCAGCTGGCTTCCAGAACAGGCGCCGGCTGACGACCCATCGCATAGAGATCGCCATAACCGCCATAGGCGTCGGCCTGCAGAATGCCGCTCCAGCCGGCGAGATGCGCCGCGGGATGTTCGCCTCGGCGATCGCGGGAATAGTAGAACACCACGGCCGGCGGATCGACACCGCCGAATGGTCGGTCATCGCGCACATAGGTCCATAATCGGCCGGTATCGGTCTTGCCCTTGGCCAGGACCGGCACCGTCGTGTCGTCGCCGTGCAGACGTGAAGCGGCCAGCACATGGGCTTCGAGCCGCTTGAACAGCGGCATCAGCGCCGCGGCGCCGGCGCCGACCTGGTCGGCCAGCGTCGACAGGCTGAGCGGCACGCCTTCGCGGGCATAGCGTTCAGCCTGGCGGTTGAGCGGCTGATGCTGTCCGAACTTCTCGAACAGGATCATCGCCAGCAGGCCGGGACCGGCCCAGCCCCGCGGGGTGGCGTGGAACGGCGCCGGAGCCTGGCTGATCGTCTCGCAGTCGCGGCAGGTGAACTTCTCCCGCACGTGTTGGATCACCTTCCATTGCCGCGGCACCACCTCCAGCGTCTCGGTGATATCCTCACCCAGCCTGCGCAGCCGATGACCGCCGCAGCAGTGGCAAGCGGTCGGCGCCGGCTCGACCACGCGTTCGCGCGGCAGGTGCTCGGGAAATGGCTGGCGCGCCGGTCGCTTGCGCACATAAGGCGCCACCTCGGTGGTCCGGGCCGCTGCCTGTTCGGCGGCGATCTCGTCTTCCGTTGCCGTGCTCTCGAGTTCCTCGAAGGTGAGTTCCATCTGGTCGTGCAGGCGGGCGGCACGTTCAGAACTCTGACCATGCAGCGCCCGCTGCAGCTTGCGGATCGTCAGATCCTGATGTGCGATCAGCGCCGCATCATCCGATGCCTTGGCCCTGGCGACCGCCAGTTCGGCCTCGACCAGCGCAGCGCGTGCGGCCTCGTCTTCGGCTCTGGCCAGCGCCGCGGTCAGCGCTGCTCTCAGCGCGCCAATATCGTCCGGAACAGCATCCTGGGCGG
>NZ_JAMYQK010000016.1:0-132516 GCF_040320845.1 Mesorhizobium sp. M0601 | reverse complement strand
TCTTGGGGGGGGGGGGCGGTACGGGTGGCGGGGCTGCGCCGCGGGCTTCAGGTTCAGGGGGGTCTGGGTGTGGGGGGCGGGGCCCTGGGCGGGCGCCTGCGGCGCGGCCGGCCTCGGCGACCTCGCCATCCGCTACGGCTACCAGCGCTTCGAGACGTCCGTCATGATCGCCGTTGTCATTGTGCTGATCATCCTGGTCTGCGGCATCCAGTGGGCCGGCGACCGGCTGGTCGCGAGGCTGGACCACCGCAACTGATCGTTGGCCGCAAATGAGGGAAATCCGGGGCCGCGCCGTCAGCCGGCGCGCCTCTTTTCCGTGGCTGCCCGGTCGATCCCCAATCCATCCGCCGAGAGAGCGACGCCGAACTTTTCGGCGGCTTCTGCGGGCGTGTAATAGCCCAGCGCGACATCCCTCGACACCAGATCGGCGTCCCGCTGCAACGGATCGCCGTAGCCGCCGCCGCCCGGTGTGCCGACGCGCACGCGGTCGCCTGCCTTCAGCGCGATGTCCTGTTCCTTTGAGAGGTGCGGCGGCACATGTTCCTCGCCGTTGCGGAACACAGTCACCGTGTTGACCGCGCCGTCCTTGCCGCCGAGCGCGCCTTGCGGGCCGAACCGGCCGTGATCCATGACGAAAGAGGCGCGGGCGTCGCCGCGCAGGATCTCTACCTCATAGGCGAGCCCAAACCCGCCGCGGTGCTTGCCGGCGCCACCCGAGCCTTCGCGCAGCGCGTAATGCCGGTAGAGCACCGGGAAGGCCTGCTCCATGATCTCGACCGGCGGCGACTTGGAGATGCCGATGGTAGAGCAGCCATTGGTCAGGCCGTCGTGACCGGCATTGCCGCCATAGCCGCCGCCGGAGATCTGGTACATGACATAATCGCGGCCACGGACCGGATCGTTGCCGCCGAGCGCGAAATTGCCGCTGGAGCCAGCCGGAGCCGCCGTCACCCTGTCCGGCAGGGCCTGCACCATCGCCGCGAACACCGCCTCGGCGATGCGCTGCGAAACCTCAGCCGCGCAGCCCGATACCGGCCGCGGATATTTGGCGTCGAGGAAGGTGCCTTCCGGCCGCTTGACGATCAGCGGCTCGAAGGCGCCGGCGCTGATCGGCACATCGGGGAAAATGTGCCGCATGGCGAGATAGACCGAGGACAAGGTCGTCGCCAGCACGCTGTTCATCGGCCCAGCGCAGGGCTGTGATGAGCCCGAGAAGTCGAAGCTGAGCGTGTCGCCCTGTTTTTCGGCCGCCAGCGCGATAGTCAGCGGCTCGTTTACCACGCCGTCTGAATCGACGAAGGCCTGCGAGCGATAGATTCCGTCGGGAATGGCCGATATGTTGACGCGCATCTGTTCAGCGGCGCGGCGCCGCAATTCGGCGATCGCTTCGACAACCGTTTCATCTCCGTAACGATCCAGGATTCCATTAAGCCTGTCCTGGCCGATCAGCAGTGCCGCCGCCTGCGCGCGGATATCGCCAATGCGCTGGTCGGCGACACGGATGTTGGAGCAGATGATGGCGTAGATCTCCGGGTCGAGCACGCCCTTCTTGAACAGTTTCACCGGCGGCAACCGCAAGCCTTCCTGCTCGACCGCCGTTGCCGAGGCGGAGAATCCGCCCGGCACCGAACCGCCAATGTCGGGCCAATGGCCGGTGTTCGAAAGCCAGCAGAATATCCTGCCGTCGCGGTAGACCGGCATGGCGAAGCGCACATCCATGAGATGGGTGCCGCCGAGATAGGGATCATTGACGATGTAGATATCGCCCGGCTCGGGCGGCAGGCAGCGTCCGTCGGCGATCATCTCGATCACGGTTTTGGTCGAATACTGCATGACGCCGACGAACACCGGCAGGCCCTGGCTGCCTTGCGCGATCAGCGAACCATCGAGCGCCGAATAGATGCCATCCGAACGGTCATTGGCCTCGGCGATGACAGGCGAGAACGCGGCGCGCGAAAATGTCAGGTCCATTTCGTCGCAGACTTGCTGTAGCGCCGCCTGGATGACCGAAAGGGTGATGGCGTCGAGTTTTTCCATCTCAGGCCTCGCCGATATCGATGATGATGTTGCCGTCGGCATCCGATCGCGCCCGGTCGCCGGGCTCCAGCACAGTCGTCGCGTCCATCTGTTCGAGGATCGCCGGCCCCATGATGACTGCGCCGAGCGGCAGCTTTTCCCTGCTGTAGACCGGCGTATCGTACCAGCGCCCGCCATACCAGACCGGCCGGATTTCGCGCCGCGCCTCTTCGAGCGTTTTGGCGCGCCCAGCCGGATCGATCAGCCGGGACAGATCGATGGTCGGCCGCACGCCGGTGACCGAGGTGTTGAGATTGACCAGATTGGCGCGGATCTCGGGTAGCTCGACCTTGAAGCGGGCGAAATAGGCCTTGTCGAACAGTTGCTGCAGTCCCTCGCGTGTCATCGCAGACGACGGCAGCGGCACGTTTATGATATGCGTCTGGCCGACGAACTGCATGTCGGCGGAATGCGTGAAACGGATTGCTTCCGGCTTCACCGCTTCCTTGCCGATCAGCTCCTCGCCTTCGTTTCGGTGCCGTTCCAATGTCTCGTGGAGCTGGGTTTCATCGAGACTGGCCACCGGCTGGTTGACCGTGTTGACGAAATCATGGCGCAGATCGGCGACGACGCAGCCGAGAGCATTGGTGATGCCCGGCCGCGCCGGCACCAGCACTTTCGGCAGGCCTAGTTCGCGCGCCAGTGCCGTCGCATGCAGCGGCCCGGCGCCGCCGAAGGCGAACAGCGCGAAATCGCGCGGGTCATGGCCGCGCGACACCGAGACCATGCGAATGGCGCCGGCCATCTTCACGTTGCCGAGCCGCAGCACCGCACCCGCCGCCTCGACGCCGGACAGGCCGATAGGTCGGCCGATCCTGTCCTCGAATATGCCGGTGACCCGTTCGACGGTGACCGGGTTTTCCACCGCAAGCAGCTTTTTCGGCGCCAGCCGGCCAAGCACCAGATTGGCGTCGGTGATGGTCGGCTCCAAGCCGCCGCGTCCGTAGCAGATCGGGCCGGGATTGGCGCCGGCGCTTTCCGGGCCGATCTGGATCAGGCCGGCCGCATCGACGCGGGCGATCGAGCCGCCGCCGGCGCCGACCGTATGCACCGCCACCATCGGCACGTGGATCGGCATCGCATATTCGATCTCGATCTCGTTCGACACCGCCGGCTCGGCGTTGCGGATCAGCGCCACGTCGGTCGAGGTGCCGCCCATGTCGTAGGTGACCAGATTTTCGAAGCCGGCGCGTTTTCCGGTATAGGCGGCAGCGATGACACCGGAAGCGGGGCCGGACATGACGGTCTTGGCCGACTCACGTGTGACAAAGCGGGCCGAGATCATGCCGCCATTGCCGTTCATGATCAGGAAGTCGCGGGCGTAGCCTTTTGACGCCAGCTCCTTGCGCAGCCGCTCGACATAGCGTTCGAGGATTGGCTGCACCGAGGCGTTGACCGAAGCGGTGACGCCGCGCTCGAATTCGCGCGCTTCCGAAAGCAGGGCGTGGCCTGTCGTGATGTAGCCGTTCGGCCAAAGCTCCCCTGCGATCTCGGCGGCGCGCCGCTCATGCGCCGGGTTGGCGTAGGAATGCAGGAAATGGATGACCAGGGATTCGCAGCCGGCTGCGATCAGTTGTGAAATCGCTGTCCGCATATCGGCCTCGTCGAGCGGGATGCGCACCGCGCCCGAGGCCTCGACCCGCTCCGACACTTCGAGCCGCAGATTGCGCGGAATGATCGGGACGAAGGTGCCCGTCATGCCATAGGCCTGCGGCCGTGTCCGCCGGCCAAGCTCGATGACGTCGCGAAAGCCGCGCGTGGTGATCATGCCGGTCTTGGCCAGCCGGCGCTCCAGCACCGCGTTGGTAGTCGTCGTCGTGCCGTGCACGATGAGGTCGATGCCGTCGACCGGAAAGCCGGTGGCGCCAAGTGCCGAAACGACGCCGAACGCCTGGTTGTCGACTGTCGTCGGGGTCTTGGCGATATGCACCCGGCCACCGTCACGGCCGTCGATCAGAAGGAGGTCGGTAAAAGTTCCGCCGACATCGATGCCGGCGACGACGCCGCCAGTCGAATCCAGCGCTCGCGCCGAAAAATTCTGTCCCATTGTCGAAACCCGAAATGCCCGAACTGCCTACATGCCTTAGTTTGGAAAGCTGTTTTACGGCGGCGTCTTGACGCAAATATCGTTTGTATACTAATAAATTCCGGACACAAGAGCTTACCGCTTCGGAGTGTGCAAACGGCACGCTGGAACCTGACCGGTTCGGGCGCGCAGATGGAGATTTGGCGCCGGCGCTGAGCCGGCCCAGAAGGTTAGGTTTGATGAACACCACATCCGCGTTCAACACTGCCGGCGCCCGGCCGCTGCAGTTCCCGATACCGGCCAATGTCTATGCCGAAACCGTCGTCTCGGTGAAGCATTATACCGACCGGCTGTTTTCGTTCCGCATCACCCGGCCGCAGTCGCTGCGCTTCCGCTCCGGCGAATTCGTCATGATCGGCCTGCCCAATGCCGAGAAGCCAGTGTTCCGCGCCTATTCGATCGCCAGCCCGTCCTGGGACGACGAACTCGAATTCTTCTCGATCAAGGTGCCGGACGGCCCGCTTACCTCGGAGCTGCAGAAAATCGAGATCGGCGATACCGTCATCATGCGGCAGAAGTCGACCGGCACGCTGGTGGTCGACGCGCTGACGCCGGCCAAGCGCCTGTTCATGATCTCGACCGGCACCGGCATTGCTCCATTCGCCAGCCTGCTGCGCGATCCCGACACCTATGAGAAGTTCGAGCAGGTGGTGCTGACCCATACCTGCCGCGACAATGCCGAGCTCACCTACGGCCAGGAGCTGGTGACAGCGCTTGAGAAGGACCCGCTGATCGGCGAACTGACCGGCGGCCGCGTCACGCTGTATAATTCGACGACGCGCGAGACCTCCGTGCGCATGGGCCGCATCACCGCGCTGATCGGCTCGGGCAAATTCTACACCGATCTCGGCATCGACAGGCTCAATCCCGAGACCGACCGCATCATGATCTGCGGCTCGATGCATATGCTCAAGGACGTCAAGGAACTGGCCGAAAGCCTCGGCTTCCAGGAAGGCTCGCTGCACCATCCGGCAAGCTTCGTCGTCGAGCGCGCCTTCGTCGGCTGAGACGCGCAGCTCAGCGTCCACTGGTTCGAGACCCTGATTTTGATCATGCGGTCAAAAATCGGCTGCCTTGACCGCCTTTTTCCGCTATGACTGCTTGAAGGACTCGTGAAGCGCTGCTTCACGGTCTATCTTCGGCATAAGTCGCTGAACAAGGGGCAGGAGATGAGCAGCACAATCCGCGAAACCGATCTCGGCACGTCCAAGATCACGCCGCTGCCGGCGCGCGCCGCCGCCAATGCGCCGATGCCGCAAGCCCATGGCATTGCTCGCAATCCCGGCATGAGGCTCGATCTCGGCTTCATGGAATCGATGCGCGGCGTCAACCGCTCGGCGCTGGAACGCCGCGTCGCCAGCCTGACCAAAAGACGCTCGATCAAGGCCGATAACCAGGCGGCCTGGCTGCTGCGCGCCGTCGCCTGCATGGACCTGACGACGCTGAACTCGAACGACACGGAAGAGCGTGTGCGCAGGCTCTGTGCCAAGGCGGTCAACCCGTTCCGTCGCGACATCGTCGAGGGGCTGGGCATTACTGGTGAAAAGATCCGCCCGGCGGCGGTCTGCGTCTATCATCCCTTCGTCGCCACCGCCGTAGAAGCGCTGCGCGGCAGCGGCGTCCATGTCGCCGCCGTTTCGACCGCCTTCCCGCATGGCCTTGCACCGCTTTCGACGCGCCTGCAAGAGATCGAAGCATCGGTCCGCGACGGCGCCGACGAGATCGACGTCGTCATCCCGCGCGGCCTGGTATTCGCGGCGAAATGGCAGGAGCTCTATAACGAGATCGTCTCGATGCGCGCCGCTTGCGGCGAGGCGCATCTGAAGGTGATCCTCGGTACCGGCGACCTCGCCACGCTGCGCAACGTCATGCTCGCCTCGATGGTGGCGATGATGGCGGGTGCAGATTTCATCAAGACCTCGACCGGCAAGGAAAGCGTCAACGCGACGCTGCCGGTCGGCCTTGCCATGGTGCGCGCTATCCGCGCCTATTTCGAGGAAACCGGCTATCTCATCGGCTTCAAGCCGGCCGGTGGCATTTCCACGGCAAAAGCCTCGCTCGATTGGCTGGTGCTGATGAAAGAAGAACTGGGCCGGCCGTGGCTGGAGCCGGAGCTGTTCCGCTTCGGAGCATCGAGCCTTTTGACCGATATCGAGCGCCAGCTCGAGCATCATCTGACCGGCCACTACTCGGCCAATCATCGCCACGCGATGGCGTGATTCGGAGCACTTCATGAACATCCTCGAACGCTATCACGCCATGGAATACGGCCCGGCGCCGGAGGCGCGCAACGAGGCCGATGCGTGGCTTGCCGCGCGGGATTTCGGCAAAGCGCTGTTCATCGGCGGCGACTGGAAGGCAGCCAGCGGAGGCAAAACCTTCGACACCAGCGATCCGTCCTCGGGAAAGCTGCTGGCCAAGGTGTCGGATGCCGGTGCCGCCGAGATCGACGCGGCGGTTGCGGCGGCCACAAAAGCGCTGCCGAAATGGAGCGCCAGCACCGGCCACAGCCGAGCCAAAGTGCTCTATGCCATCGGCCGCGCCATGCAACGCCACCAACGGCTGTTCGCGGTGCTGGAATCGATCGACAATGGCAAGCCGATCCGCGAAAGCCGCGACATCGACGTGCCGCTGGCGATCCGCCATTTCATCCATCATGCCGGCTGGGCGCAGGCGCTGGACAGGGATTTTCCCGGCCACAAGGCCGTCGGCGTCGTCGGCCAGATCATCCCGTGGAACTTCCCGCTCTTGATGCTCGCCTGGAAGATCGCGCCGGCGCTCGCTGCGGGCTGCACCGTGGTGCTCAAACCCGCGGAATTCACGCCGCTCACCGCGATCCTGTTTGCCGAGATCTGCGGACGCGCCGGCGTGCCGAAGGGCGTCGTCAACATCGTCCAGGGCGGGCCGGAGGCGGGCGCGACCATCGTCAACCATCCCGGCGTCCAGAAGATTGCCTTCACCGGTTCGTCCGAGGTCGGCAAGATCATCCGCAAGGCCACTGCCGGCTCGGGCAAAAAACTGTCGCTGGAGCTTGGCGGCAAGTCGGCATTCGTGGTTTTCGAGGATGCCGACCTCGACAGCGCCGTCGAGGGTCTGGTCGACGGCATCTGGTTCAACCAGGGCCAGGTGTGCTGTGCCGGCTCGCGCCTTCTGGTGCAAGAAGGCATCGCCGACGCCTTCATCGCCAAGGTCAAGACGCGGATGAGCCGGCTGCGCGTCGGCAGTCCGCTCGACAAGAACACCGATATCGGCCCGCTGGTCGATTTGACTCAGCTCGATCGCGTCAAGGGCCTGATCGCCGAAGGCGCCAAGCAGGGCGCGATCTGCTGGCAGCCGGACTCGGCACTGCCCGCCGCGGGCTATTACCATCTGCCAACGCTGGCGACAGGTGTTTCGCCGGCTAACATCCTGGCACAGGAAGAGGTGTTCGGGCCGGTGCTCGCCACTATGACCTTCCGCAACACCGAGGAAGCGATCGAGCTCGCCAACAACACACGCTATGGCCTGGCCGCTTCGGTGTGGAGTGAGAACATCAATCTTGCCCTGCACGTCGCGCCGCAATTGAAGGCCGGCGTCGTCTGGGTCAACGGCACCAATATGTTCGACGCCTCCTGCGGCTTCGGCGGCTACCGCGAGAGCGGCTTTGGTCGTGAAGGCGGGCGCGAGGGCATGTTCGAATATCTCTCGGCAAAACTGCCGCTCGGCCCGATCATCAAACCGGCAACGTCTTCGGCCCAACCTGTCGAGCAGGCGGAAGGTGGCGCCATCGACCGCACGGCAAAGCTGTTCATCGGCGGCAAGCAGGTCCGGCCGGACGGCAATTATTCCTTCGCCATCGCCAGCGCCAAGGGCAAGCTTGCCGGCGAGATCGGTCTCGGCAACCGCAAGGATATCCGTGACGCCGTCGCGGCCGCGCGCGCCTGCAAGGCCTGGCCGGAGGCGACCGCCTACAACCGTAGCCAGGTGCTCTATTACCTGGCCGAAAACCTTTCCGGCCGCGCAGACGAGTTTGCCGCCCGTTTGACCCAGCTCACCGGCGCGACCGCCAAGGCGGCGCGTGACGAGGTCGAGCTGTCGATCGAGCGCCTTTTCCTCTATGCCGGCTTGGCCGACAAATTCGAGGCCCGCGTCCACCAGCCGCCGGCCCGCGCCGTCACATTGGCGCTGCACGAGCCAGTCGGCGTCGTCGGCATCATCGCGCCGGACAATGCGCCTCTGCTTGGCCTGATCTCGCTGGTGGCGCCGGCGCTTGCCATGGGCAACACCGTAGTCGCAGTGCCATCCGAAAAATACCCGCTGCTTGCCACCGACCTCTACCAGGTCATCGAATATTCCGACGTTCCGGCAGGCGCCATCAATATCGTCACCGGCCGTAGCGCCGAGCTTGCCGGCGTATTAGCCAAGCATGACGATGTCGACGGGCTCTGGGTGTTCGCCGATGCCGAGACTTGCGCCAAGGCCGAGGCCGAGTCCATCGGCAATCTCAAACGCGTCTGGACCGGCAACGGCCACAGCTTCGACTGGCCCTCGAACGAAGCAGCCGGCGATGCCTTGCTGCGCCGTGCGATCGAGGTCAAGAACGTCTGGGTGCCCTACGGCGACTGAGTGCCCCGGAGAGACGTCCGGGCTTGACGGGCCAAAAGATGTTCTTTACCGAGAAAAAACATTTGGCTGGCAGGCGAATATCGAAACAGGCGGGATGGTAGTGCCCGGCTGGCACATTGCGCCCCGGCCTTGCGCCGGTAAAGCCGAACGACCACAGACGGGCGAGGAGAAAAGCATGGCGGATCTGACAGGCAAAATCGTTGTCGTCACGGCGGCGGCGCAAGGCATCGGCCGGGCGAGCGCGCTGGCGTTCGCCAAGGTCGGCGCCGTCGTCCATGCCACCGACATCAACGAGGTGGTGCTCGCCGACCTCGGCAAGACGCCCGGTATCAAGACCCGCAAGCTCGACGTGCTGAACGACGAGGCGGTGAACGCCGCGTTTGCCGAGATCGGCGCCGTGGACGTGCTGTTCAATTGCGCCGGCTTCGTCCATTCCGGCTCGATCCTCGAGATGAAGGACGGCGATCTCGACTTTGCCTATGATCTCAATGTCCGCTCGATGATCCGCACCATCCGCGCCGTGCTGCCCGGCATGCTGGAGCGCGGCGACGGCTCGATCATCAACATGGCATCGCTGGCCAGTTCGACCAAGGGCGTGCCGAACCGCTTCGTATATGGCCTAACCAAGGCAGCCGTCATCGGCCTGACCAAGTCGGTCGCCGCCGACTATGTCGGCAAGGGCATACGCTGCAATGCGATCTGTCCGGGCACAGTCGAAAGCCCGTCGCTGCAGGACCGCATGCATGCGCAGGGCGACTACGAAGCAGCTCGCGCCGCCTTCATCGCCCGCCAGCCGATGGGCCGCCTCGGCACGCCCGAGGAAATCGCCGACCTCGCCGTCTATCTGGGCGGCGCCACCTATACGTCGGGGCAGGCTTATAATATCGACGGTGGCTGGTCGATCTAAGAGGCCATTTGAAAACCCTACTCCGCCGGGCGCCTGACGCGGCTTTCTGCGCTTCCGGTGCTCACGTACTTTAAGTACGCTCCGCTCCGGTTCTCGAAACCCACGCCATTCGCCGCAGCGGAGCGAGTTTGCAAACGGCCTCTGGTCGCAACTGGGAGAAAACTGCATGAAACTGCTGCGCTATGGCGAGGCGGGGAGCGAACGCCCCGGCCTGCTCGATGCGGATGGAACGATCCGCGACCTCTCCGCCCATGTCACCGACATTGCCGGCAAGGCGCTTGACCCGGCATCGCTCGAGACATTGTCGAAGCTCGACCCGAAGACGCTACCGGCGGTTTCCGGCAAGCCACGCATCGGCGCCTGCGTCGCCGGCACCGGCAAATTCATCTGCATCGGTCTCAACTATTCCGACCATGCTGCCGAAACCGGCGCCACCGTGCCGCCGGAGCCGATCATCTTCATGAAGGCAAGCTCGGCTATTGTCGGGCCGAACGACGACGTGCTGATCCCGCGCGGCTCGGTGAAGACCGACTGGGAGGTCGAGCTCGGCGTGGTGATCGGCAAGACTGCAAAGTATGTCACCGAGGCCGAGGCGCTTGATTATGTCGCCGGCTACTGCGTCGCGCACGACGTCTCCGAGCGCGCCTTCCAGGCCGAGCGCCAGGGCCAGTGGACCAAGGGCAAGTCCTGCGACACGTTCGGGCCGATCGGCCCGTGGCTGGTGACCAAGGACGAGATCAAGGACCCGCAGAACATCCCGATGTGGCTGACGGTCAACGGCAAGACCATGCAGAACGGCTCGACCAAGACCATGGTCTTTGGCGTCGCTTATCTCGTCTCCTATCTCAGCCAGTTCATGTCGCTGCACCCGGGCGACATCATCTCTACCGGCACGCCGCCCGGCGTCGGCCTCGGCATGAAGCCGCCGGTCTTCCTGAAGCCCGGCGACGTGGTCGAGCTCGGTATCGAAGGGCTGGGCATCCAGAAGCAGACGTTCAAGGCGGATTTGTAGGCGGCGCTTTGCCTTCTCCCCTGGGGGCTAGCGTGCGCACACATCTGCTTCGGAGAGGTGTGCGCACGCTAGCCCACAAGGGGAGAAGGGGAGTCGGCACCTGCGCTATTTCAGCACCTTCCCATCAGCCCCAAACCGGTATGTCTTTGCCGGATCCGGCGTCGCGTAGAGCGTGGCACCCGGTTCGGCGTTATAGACGCCGAAGATGCGCACTGTGATCAAGCCGGCCTTCTCGCAGTCGAGATAGAGGTTGGTGTCGGCGCCAAGGTGCTCGGCATGGACAACCGTGCCTTTCCAGGCACCGGATTTCGGATCGACGGTCAGGTGCTCGGGACGGACACCGATGGTCTTGGCCGTCTCGCCAAGCCTGGCCCCGTCGACGAAGTTCATCTTCGGTGAGCCGATGAAGCCGGCGACGAATTCATTTGCCGGCGAATTGTAAAGCTCCATCGGTCCGCCGATCTGCTCGATCTTTCCCGCGTTCAGCACGACGATCTTGTCGGCCAGTGTCATCGCCTCGACCTGGTCGTGGGTGACATAGATCATCGTGGCCTTCAGCCGGCGATGCAATTGCGCGATCTCCAGCCTGGTGTTGACGCGCAGTGCGGCGTCGAGGTTCGACAGCGGCTCGTCGAACAGAAAAAGCTTGGGCTCACGCACCACGGCGCGGCCGATGGCGACGCGCTGGCGCTGGCCGCCGGACAACTCGGCCGGCCGCCTCGAGAGGTAGGGCTCCAGCGACAGCATCGAGGAAGCGATGCCGATGCGGCGGTCGATCTCGGCCGCCGGCGTGCCCGCCTGCTTGAGGCCGAGGCCCATATTGTTCTTCACCGTCAGATGCGGATAGAGCGCATAGGTCTGGAACACCATGGCGATACCGCGCTTGGCCGGCGGCGTTGCGGAGACGTCCGCACCGTCGATGACCACGCGGCCCGAGGTTGAGTCCTCCAGCCCGGCAATGACCCTGAGCAGCGTCGACTTTCCGCAGCCGGATGGACCGACGAAGACGACGAACTCGCCATCCGTCACCTCGAGGTTGATGCCCTTCAGCACCTCGACCGGCCCGAAGGCCTTTTTGACATTCTCGATATTCAGCGAGCCCACGGCGTCGTCCCTGTTCTAGAGTTTCACGGCGAGGCCGCTGCGCACGCTCTCGTCTGCGGCAAGGCAGACGGCGAGCGACTTCACCGCGTCGTCCATGTGACGGGTCAAGTCCAGATCCTCGCGGACCGACTTCAGCACAAACGCCTGTTCCAGGTCGCAGAGGTCCTGATGGCCGGGCTCGCCTTGCATCGACAGCATTTCGTCGGGTTTGGCGAACTTGCCATCCGCGCCGGTCGCCGCGCTGTGCAGGCGGATGGTCGAGGTCTTGGTGTGGGTGTCGATGTCGTCGGACCTGACACCCTCCTTCATGACGATCGACACGCAGCCATTGGGCGAGATCACGTCCTTGACGAAGAAAGCCGTCTCCGAAATCATCGGCCCCCAGCCGGCCTCGTACCAGCCGACCGAACCGTCGTCGAATAGCACCTGCAGATGACCGTAATTGTACATTGACGGCGCGATCTCGTCGCTCAGCCTCAGCCCCATGCCGCGCACCTCGACTGGCCTGGCGTCGGTGATCTGCAGCATCACGTCGAGATAATGCACGCCGCAATCGACGATCGGCGATGTCGTCTGCATCAACTGCTTGTGCGTCTCCCAGCTATGGCCGGAGGATTGCTGGTTGAGGTTCATGCGGAACACGTAAGGGCCGCCGAGCTTGCGCGCCTCGGCGATCAGCCGGATCCAGGACGGGTGATGGCGCAGGATGTAGCCGATCACCAGTTTTTTGCCGTTGGCCTTGGCTGCCGCGACCACGCGCTTTGCATCGGCGACCGTCGTTGCCAGCGGCTTTTCGACGAAGACATGGCAGCCGGCCTCGAATGCACTGACCGCATAGTCGGCATGGCTGTCGGAATAGGTAGCGATGCAGGCGACATCGGGCTTTTCGTCGCGTAGCGCCTCGTCGAAGGAACGCCGGATGGCGTAGGTCGAAAGCCCTTCCGGCAGCGGCACATCGGAGCGGTTGACCAGCGCGGCGATCTGGAATCCCGGATTGGTGTGATACGCCAACGCATGGCTGCGCCCCATATTGCCGAGGCCGGCGATGACAACGCGAAGGGGTTGGTCCATTTCAGTTTGCCTTTAGTAGAGCGCGGGCTTTCAGGTCCATCCTAATACTCGATCCATACTCACTGGCGATCTGCAGAGCAGCCTTTTCGCTTTCACAACGTGCCAGAAGTCCGAACCCGTATGTATCGACTCCCTCTTTGATCAGAGAAGACCTCCGGTCGTCCGGCAACGGACGATCCAGATCCAGCGCCTCGGTGAATGCCTTGGATTGCTCGCTAACCATCAGGGAGTTGACACGCCAGACGATATGACAGTTGTATTCCTTCGGTCGACGCTCGATCCCGAACCGAGTCAGCCAGACAGCTGCATTGAGATAGAACTGCGGTCCCCAGGCAGACTTCTGAAGGTTAAGCAGACAGACCGTTTCCGGCCATTCGCGATAATAGTTTGTTTTGCGAACGCCGCGGAATCTGTGGCGGATTGCCGACTCGGTGAGGCCTCGACTGATCGCGTCCCGACCCTCACTCACTTGACCGCTCCCGAAGTGATGCCGCGGATCAGCTGCCGCGAGAAGATGACGTAGAGGATCAGCACCGGCATGATCGCCAGCGACAGTGCCGCCAGGATGGCATTCCAGTTGGTGACGAACTGGCCGAGGAACAGTTGCGCGCCGAGCGTCACCGTCTTGGTTTCCTCCGACGGCGCCAGGATCAGCGGGAACCACAGATCGTTCCAGATCGGGATCATGGTGAAGACGGCGACCGTTGCCATAGATGGCCTGACCAGCGGCAACACCAGGCGGAAGAAGATGGTGTATTCCGATAGCCCGTCGATGCGGCCGGCGTTCTTCAGGTCGTCGGAGACCTGCTTCATGAATTCCGACAGGATGAAGACGGCAAGCGGCAGGCCCTGCGCCGTGTAGACCAGGATCAGCGCCGTCAGCGTGTTGACCAGCCCGCTCGCCACCATCAGCTGCAGGATGGCGACGGTGCCGAGGCGGATCGGGATCATGATGCCGAGCGCCAGATAGAGCCCCATCAGCGAATTGCCGCGGAAGCGGTATTCCGACAGCGCGAAGGCGGCCATGGCGCCGAACAAAAGCACGAAGAACAGCGAGGCGACGGTGACGACAAGGCTGTTCTGGAAATAGTGGATGAAGTCGCCCTGGCCGATCACCGTGGTGTAGCCGATCAGGTCGAAGGTCCCTGGCGTCGGCGGCGTCAGCGGCGCGCCGAAAATCCCTGCGCGCGATTTGAACGAATTCATGATCACGAGGATGACCGGAAAAAGCGCGATTGCGGTGTAGGTCAGAAGGATCGCATGCGCGCCGATGGTGCGGGGCAGCGAGCGGGTTGCGGTGCTCATGGTCGCGCTCCCCTAAAACTGGTAGCGACGCAAGCGCGTCTGTACGAGGAACAGATAGACGCAGACGCCGCCGAGGATGATCAGGAACATCATCGTGGCGATCGCCGCGCCCATGTTGGGATCGCCGACCTGCAGCTGGAAACCGAAGAAGGCGCGGTAGAGGAAGGTGCCGAGAATATCCGTTGAATAGTTCGGCCCGGCCAGCGCGCCTTGCGCGGTGTAGATCAGGTCGAAAGCGTTGAAGTTGCCGACGAAGGTCAGGATCGAGATGATGCCGATCGACGGCAGGATGAGCGGCAGCTTGATCTTCCAGAACTGCGCCATCCCAGTGATGCCGTCGCATTCGGCCGCTTCGATCACCTCTTCGGGAATGGACAGCAGTGCCGCATAGATCAGCATCATCGGGATGCCGACGAACTGCCACACCGAGATCAGGCTGAGCGCGGTCAGCGCATATTGCGCCTTGCCGAGCCAGGGCGTGAACAGGCTTTTCAGGCCGACAAGGTCCATCATATGCGGCGCCACGCCCCATAGCGGCGACAGGATCAGCTTCCAGGCGAAGCCGACGATGACGAAAGACAGGATCGTCGGCACGAAGATCGCCGTGCGGTAGAAGGCGGAAAACCGTAGCCTGGGGCTGGACAGAAGTGCGGCCAAAAGGACGCCGATCGGGTTCTGCACCAGCATGTGGATGATGAAGAACCAGACATTGTTCCTGAGCGCGTTCCAGAAATTGACCGACCAGTTGGGATCACCGAACAGCATGCGGAAATTTTCCAGTCCGACGAAGACCTGCGACTGGTTGATGTTGCGGAACAGCGACAGCTGCAGCGTGCCGGCCAGCGGCAGGATCATGATCGCCGTATAGACCAGCAGCGCCGGCGCCAGGAAAACGCCGATATGCCAACGGAACGGTCTTTTCGGTGCTGCGGCCATGCGTTCGGTCCCCGCCGATCAGGTCTTGCTATTGCCGCCAAAGGGCGCGGCGCCTCCCTCCCCCTCGAGGGGAGGGTACCTCGCAAAGCGAGGCGGGTGGGGTCGGCAGAGGAGCACGCCATCGTCGTTCGACCGTGCTTTCCAGCAGCGATCAAGCCGCAGTCTGCCTCGACCGACCCCCTCTGTCGCCTTCGGCGACATCTCCCCCTCGAGGGGGGAGACAACGCTTCGCCGCGCTTTACTTGGCCGGCTTGTACCAGCTGTCGAGGCCGTCCTGCAGCTTCTTGGCGGCAGCTTCCGGCGTGTCGGTGCCGTTGATGACGTTGGCCGATTCAACCCACGTCTCGTTTTCGAGGTTCGGCGTGCCGCGCGACAGGATCTGGTAGGTCGAGCGGATCGTCGACTTGCACTTGCCGCGCCAGGAGACGAATTCCTGGGCCAGCGGGTCTTCCATCTTCACCGGGGTGTTGTTCAGGCTGAAGAAGCCCGGCAGCGCGTTGGCGTAGATGGTGGCGAAATCCGGCGAGGCCACCCAGGACAGGAAGGTCTTGGCCGCATCCGCGTTCTTCGAGGCCGCATTGAGGCCCATGCCGATGTCGGTGTGGTCGGAGATGTAGCAGGTGTCGCCGGCCTTCTGCACCGGCGGCGGGAAGGCGCCCATCTTGAACTGCGCCTGCGTGTTGAACAGGCCGATCTCCCACGAGCCGGCCGGGTAGATGGCGGCGCGACCGAGCGTGAACAGGTTCTGGCTGTCCGGATAGGTCTGCGCCTCGAAGCCGTCGCCGAGGTAGTCCTTCCACTTGGCCAGTTCCTTGAAGGGCTCGACCCACTGCGGATCGGTCAGCTTCTGCTCGCCCTTGATCAGCGCCAGGCGGCCTTCCTCGCCCTTCCAGTAGTTGGGGCCGATGTTCTGGTAGCCCATGGTCGCCGCTTCCCAGAGGTCCTTGGTGCCCATCGCCATCGGGATGTAAGTGCCGTCGGCCTTAATCTTGTCGAGCGCGGCGAAGAATTCGTCGCGCGTCTCCGGCACCTTGATGCCGAGCTTGTCGAAGGCGTCCTTGTTGTAGATGAAGCCATGGATGACGGAGGCCATCGGCACGCAGAAACTCGACTTGCCGTCGTCGGTCTGCCAGGCGGCCTTGGCGACGTCGGAGAAGTTCTCCATGCCGGGCAGGGTCGAGATGTCGGCGAGGTTGCCCTTCTTGAAGAGTTCCAGCGACTTGTCGAACGGGCGGCAGGTGATCAGGTCGCCGGCCGAGCCGGCGGCGAGCTTGGCGCCGAGGGCGGCGTCATATTCGGTCGGCGCCGACGGCGCGAACACCACCTTGATGCCCGGGTTCTTGGCTTCGAAGGCCGGGATCAGCTTGTCCTTCCAGATGGCAAGGTCGTCGCCGCGCCAGCTTTCGATGTTGAGCGTTACGTCGTCGGCATAAGCCACCCCGGCGGAGCCGAGAATGCTGGTGCCGAGAAGAAGTGCCGTCAGTAGCTTCGTTGTCATGCTCAGTCTCCCTGTTGACCTTTTTCAGGTTCGGTTTTGATGAGAACAGAGGCATTGCGCCCCTTGCTCCCCTCGATCGCGGAAAGGGCCGGCCGCAGCTTGTGGCCAGTCCCTTCCAATATCTTCTCGGCTGCATCGGCGCTGGCGGCGCCGGCGGCGAGCAGAATAGCGGTCTTGACGACGCCGCCGCTCCTTTCGAGCAGGCGCGCCGCCTCGTCCTTGTCGCGCCCGCTGACAGCGGCGACGATGCGTGCGGCGCGGTCGCGCAGCTTGATGTTGTCGGCCATGAGGTTGACCATGTAGCCGTCAAGGACATGGCCGAGATGGATGGCGGCGAGCGTCGACAGCATGTTGAGCGCGATCTTCTGGGCGGTGCCTGCGCCCATGCGCGTTGAGCCGGCAATCAGCTCTGGTGGCGTTTCGAGCAGGATGGCGATGTCGGCCAGCCGCAACAGCGGCGCATCCCTGTTGCTGGCGATGGCAATGGTCGCCGCACCGCGGCGCCTGGCGTCCTCGATCGCCCTGACTGCATAAGGTGTCGAGCCGCTGGCCGAGACGGCGATCAGGCAGTCGCCCTTGCCGATGCGGGCGGCGGCAACTGCTGCCGAAGCTTCCTCGGTGTCGTCCTCCGGCCCGCCGGCCAGTGTCTTGAAGGCCTCGTCGCCGCCGGCGATCAGGATGGCGATGCGGTCGCGTTGGATGCCGAAAGTGCCCGGCAGCTCAAGCGCATCGGCCAGTGCCATCAGGCCCGAACTGCCGGCAGCCGCATAGGCGAGCTTGCCGCCGCTTTTCAGTCTGCTTGCGATGATTTCGGCTGCCGCGGCAATAGCGGGAATGGCGCCGTGCACGGCCTTGGCGGCCTCGATCTGTGCGTTGGCCAAAGAGGAAAGGATGGCTTCCGGGGCCTGGATATCCAGTCCCTCGGCATTCTGGTGAAGCGCTTCGGTGCGCGTTTCGGCCATCCGCTTTCCTCCAATCGAGAAAACCATACCAAAAAAATACCACTTGTCCACACGCATTAATGAAATCCTTGCGGCGGTGCAGGCTTGCGAACGAAATTGGCTGATTTTCCAACAAACTAAGCCTTAACTTTTTTGAAACTGGAAATTAATCCTTGGCTATTGGTATTTTATTGGTATTATCCGCCCGGAGGAGAAATCGCGTGAAATTCGTGCTCGGCATCGATGGCGGCGGCACCAGCTGCAGGGCGGCCCTTGCAACGGCCGACGGCATCGTCCTCGGCCGCGCCAAAAGCGGTGCCGCCAACATCCGAACCGATCTCACCGGCGCCAGGACGAACATCGTCGACGCAGCGCAGCAGGCCTTTGTCGCCGCGGGCAAGGATCCCGCACTGATCCCGCAAACTCCGGCCGTTCTCGGTCTTGCCGGCGCCAATGTCGGCACCTACCGGCAGCAGCTCGAAGCGATCCTGCCGTTTCGCATCAGCCGTGTCGAGACCGACGCCGAGATCGCGCTGGAAGGCGCGGTTGGCTCCGGCGACGGCGCCATGGCCATACTCGGCACGGGCACCGCCTATATGGCACGCAAACAAGGCAAGTCGCGCGCCATCGGCGGCTGGGGGTTCCAGGTCGGCGACCAGGGCAGCGGCGCCCGTATCGGCCGCGACCTGCTCGAGCAGACGCTGCTCGCCTATGACGGCATCCGCCAGGGATCGCCGCTGACGGAGACCATGCTCGCCATCTTCCGTAACAATCCCGAGGATCTGGTCGAATTCACCACCAACGCCAAGCCCGGCGATTTCGGCGGCTTCGCGCCCAAGGTGTTCGAACATGCCGAAAAAGGCGACGTCGTCGCTATCTGGATCCTCGACAAGGCGGTCGCCGATGTCGAAGCAGCGCTTGGCGTGCTCGACCTGGGCGGCGGCGATCCGCTCTGCCTGCTCGGCGGGTTGGCGCCGCTTTACGCGCCGCGCCTGTCGGCCCGCTACCGGGCGCTGCTGAAACCGCCGCTCGACGACGCGCTGGGCGGCGCGGTTCAGATGGCGGCTCGGATTTTCGCAAACACGGCGGAGGCAGCTCGATGAGTGAGGCCGCCGACCAGATATTCGCGGCGCTGAAACAATCGTCGCAGAGTGGCGCGCCGCTCTATCTGCAGCTCAGGAAGAGTATCGAGGATGCGGTCAAACGCGGGCTGATCGGACCTGGCGATGCGCTGCCTTCCGAGCGCGACATCGCTAGCAAGGCCGACATTTCGCGCGTCACCGTGCGCAAGGCGGTGCAGGACCTGGTCAAGGGCGGCATCCTCGTCCAGCGCCATGGTTCCGGTACCTTCGTTGCGCCACGTATGGAGCGCGTCGAGCAGTCGCTGTCGATGCTGACCTCGTTTACCGAGGACATGGCACGGCGCGGCATGGCGGTGCGTTCGGCTTGGCTCGACCGCGGCCTCTATCCGCCGTCGCCCGACGAGATGATGGTGCTCGGCCTGGCATCGAACGAATTGGTTGCGCGCGTGGCGCGCCTTCGTATCGCCAACGACACGCCGCTGGCGATCGAGCGCGCCTCGCTATCGACAAGCGTGCTGCCCGATCCGACGGCGATTGGTTCGTCGCTCTACGCGGCGTTGGAAAAGACCGGCAACAGGCCGGTGCGGGCGGTGCAGCGCATTTCCGCCACCAACCTCGGCGATGGCGACGCACATCTGCTGGAAGTACCGCCGGGCATTGCCGGCCTGCACATCGAGCGTATCTCCTATCTGGCGAGCGGCAAGGTGATCGAGTTTACCCGCTCCATCTACAGGGGCGACGCCTATGATTTTGTCGCCGAACTCCGGCTGAGCGGGCCGGGCGAAGAGGGCCGGCCATGACCGCGACAACGACCCACATGCGGCGCGAGATCGAGGAGATCCCGGAGGCCACCGCCCGTCTGCTCGATGGCTCGGCCGCGGTGCTGACGGAAGCTGGACGCGGCATTCGCGAGCGCGACCCGAATTTCGTCGTCACCGTGGCGCGCGGCTCGTCCGACCATGCCGCGACCTTCATGAAATATGCCGTGGAGTTGACCGCCGGGCTGGCGGTTGCATCGGTCGGCCCGTCGATCGCCTCGATCTATGGCGCCAAGCTGAAGCTGGGCGGCTCGGCCTGCCTGGCGATCTCGCAGTCCGGCAAGAGCCCGGACATCGTTGCAATGGCGCAAGCGGCGAGGACCGGCGGTTCGCTGACCGTCGCCATCACCAACACCGCCGATTCGCCGCTGGCGCGGGCTTCGGACTACGCGATCGACATCCTGGCCGGACCGGAGCGCAGCGTCGCGGCGACGAAGACCTTCGTCAATTCAGCCGTCGCAGGACTCGCCTTGATGGCGCATTGCACCGGCGACGACAAACTTCTGGTGGCGCTCGCGCGCTTGCCGGAGCATTTTCGCAAGGCGATCGCCTGCGACTGGATGGCGCTGGCCGGGGCGCTGGAGACGCAAAAGTCGCTGTTCATTCTCGGTCGCGGCCCGTCGGCGGCGATCGCCAACGAGGCGGCGCTGAAATTCAAGGAAACCTGCGCCATGCATGCGGAAGCCTATAGTGCCGCCGAGGTCATGCACGGCCCGCTGGCGCTGGTCGGTCCCGGTTTCCCGGTGCTGGCGCTGGCTGCTCGCGATGCGTCCGAGCCATCGGTGGCCGATGCCGCCGACAGCCTGGCCGGCAAGGGCGCTGCCGTCTTTGTGACGTCGAACAAGGCAAAGAGCGCTCAGCGCCTGCCGCATGTCGCAACCGGTCATCCGCTGACCGACCCGCTGACGCTGATCGTGTCGTTCTATGGTTTCGTCGAGGCTTTTGCCCGCCATCGCGGCCTCGACCCCGACACGCCGCCCAATCTGCGCAAGGTAACGGAAACCCTATGAGCGACCGTTTTGCCCTGACTGGCGCCCGGATTTTCGATGGCGACGACTGGCACGACAATGCGGCGCTTGTCGTGCGCGACGGCCTCGTCGAGGCCATTGTTGCCGCCGGTGCCATTCCATCCGATGTTGCGCGTATCGAGACCGGTGGCGGCATGCTGGCGCCTGGCTTCGTCGATCTGCAGGTCAATGGCGGCGGCGGCGTCATGCTCAACGACCATCCGGACGTCGCCTCGATCGAGACCATCTGCCGGGCGCACGCACCCTTCGGCACGGCGGCGCTGTTGCCGACGCTGATCACCGACACGTCCGAGATCACCGCCGCGGCGGTTGCGGCCGGAGCCGAAGCGGCACGGAGGAAGGTGTCGGGGTTCCTGGGCCTGCACCTCGAAGGGCCGCATCTGTCGATCGCCCGCAAGGGCGCACATGACCCGGCTTTGATCCGGCCGATGCTAGACTCCGACCAGACGATGCTGATCGCCGCACGGAAAGACCTGCCCGTGCTGCTGACGACGGTGGCGCCCGAATCCGTCGAGGCCAGCCAGGTGTCGGCGCTTAGCAAGGCCGGCATTGTCGTCAGCATCGGCCATTCCGATACCGGCTATGCCACGGCTCGCGCCTTAGCCGAGGCCGGCGCAACGGTGGTCACCCATCTGTTCAATGCGATGAGCCAGATCGGCAATCGCGAGCCGGGGCTGGCGGGCGCCGCAATCGATACAGGCACATTCTATGCCGGCATCATCGCCGACGGTATCCATGTCGATCCGGCCACCATGGCCATCGCCTTGCGCGCCAAGCAGGGGCCGGGCAAGATCCTGCTCGTTACCGATGCCATGGCGACGATCGGCACCGACATGACCTCGTTCACGCTGAACGGCCGCACCATCCACCGCAAGGATGGCATGCTGACACTTGCCGACGGCACGTTGGCGGGCGCGGACCTCGACATGATTTCCGCAGTGCGCTTCATGCACCGCGTCGTCGGCCTCGACCTCGACGAAACCTTGCGCATGGCCTCGCTCTATCCGGCGCAGGCGATCGGCCAGTCGCACCGGCTCGGGCGCTTCGCCAACGGTACCGCGGCCAACATCGTTTCGCTGTCGGACGATCTGGACATTAAAAGCGTCTGGATCGATGGTGCCAGGGTTTTTGCAGGCAGCCCTGCTCGTTAGGGTTAGCCGGCTTTGGACGTATAGAGGTCCTTGTAGGCTTCGCGCAGCAGGTTCTTCTGCACCTTGCCCATCGTGTTGCGCGGCAGTTCGTCGACGAAGATCACCCGTTTCGGATGCTTGTACCTGGCGAGGTGCCCGGCGATGGCCTCGACGATCCCCGCGGCGCTGATGGTCGAGCCCGGCGCCCTCACCACGACAGCGGTGACGCCTTCGCCGAAATCCGGATGGGCAACGCCGATGACAGCGCTTTCGGCGACGCCAGGCAGCGCGTCGATCTCGCTCTCGACTTCCTTTGGATAGATATTGTAGCCGCCGGAAATGATCAGGTCCTTGCCGCGGCCGACGATGTGGACATAGCCGTCGGCATCGATCAGTCCGAGATCGCCGGTGATGAAGAAACCGTCGTCACGGAACTCCGCTTTGGTCTTTTCCGGCATGCGCCAGTAGCCGCAAAAGACATTGGGACCCCTCACCTCGATCATGCCGACATCGCCCTTGGCAAGTGTTTCGCCGCTCTCGGGGTCGGTGATGCGCAGGGAGACGCCGGGCAGGGGAAACCCGACCGTGCCGGCACGCCGCTCGCCATCATAAGGATTCGACGTGTTCATGTTGGTCTCGGTCATGCCGTAGCGCTCGAGGATGGCGTGGCCGGTGCGCTCTCGCCAGGCTCTGTGCGTCTCGGCCAAAAGCGGCGCCGAGCCGGAAATGAACAGGCGGATGTTTTTCGCCGCTTGCCGGTTCAAACCGTCCTGCTGCAGCAGGCGGACGTAGAATGTCGGCACGCCCATCAGCACGGTGGCGCGCGGCAGCAGCGAGACGATGCGGGCTGGGTCGAATTTGGTTTCGAACAGCATCGAGGCGCCGGCCATCAGGACGACATTGGTGGCGACGAAAAGGCCATGCGTGTGGAAAACCGGCAGCGCGTGAATCAGCACGTCTGCGGCAGTGAAGCGCCAGAGGTCGACCAGCACCCGCGCATTCGAGGCGAGGTTTTCGTGGCTGAGCATGGCGCCTTTCGAACGGCCGGTGGTGCCGGATGTGTAGAGGATCGCAGCAAGGTCGTCCGGTCCGCGCGCCACGTCGTGGAAGTCCATGGCCGCCTCAGAGGCGCGATCGGTCAACGAACCCTCGCCCTTGTTGCCGAGTGTCGCGATCGCAGCGCCCGAGGCCTGCGCCAAAGCGCCGATCTCGGTCACTCGCGCCGGGTCGCAGACGATCAGTCGTGGCTCGGCATCCCTGAAGAAATAGTCGAGCTCGGTCAGCGTATAGGCGGTGTTGAGCGGCAGGAAGATCGCGCCGGCACGCAGACAGGCGAGATAGAGGAAAATGGCCTCCGGGCTCTTCTCGACCTGAACGGCGACGCGGTCGCCGGCTTCGACGCCCAGCTGCGACAGCACATGTGCCAGTTGAGCGGAGCGCGCCAGCATTTCGCCATAGCTGATCGACCGCCCGTCCTCTGCCTCCATCAAAAGGCGTCCGGGCGTGGGCATCCGGGCACGGAAAGCATCGAACAGATGGTTGCTCAAAAGTCCCCCCGAGCGGCTGTCTCCGGCCGAACGGCGGCGGTCAGCCGGCCGCCTTGTCCGCCGCTGCCCTGATTGCCTCGATGTTTGCCCGATAGGCTGCGACGCTGCCGCCCTTGAAAATGGCCGCACCGGCGACCAGCACGCTGGCGCCGGCGGCGGTGACCAGGGGCGCAGTTTCCGGCGAAATGCCGCCGTCGATCTCGATCCGGATCGGCCTGTCACCGATCAGCGCCTTCACCCGCTTCACCTTGTCTACGACCGCCGGAATGAAGGCCTGACCGCCGAAGCCCGGATTGACCGTCATGATCAGGATCAGATCGAGCCGGTCGAGCACGTATTCGATCATCGTCTCCGGTGTCGCCGGGTTGAGCGACACACCGGCCTTCTTGCCCAGGTTTTTGATCGTCTGCAGCGAGCGGTCGAGATGCGGCCCGGCTTCGGCGTGCACCGTGATGCCGTCGCAGCCGGCCTCGGCGAAGGCGGCCAGATAGGGGTCAGCCGGGGCGATCATCAGATGGCAGTCGAAGAAGGCCTTGGTGCGGTTGCGGATCGCCTTGATCACCGGCGGCCCGAAGGTGATGTTGGGGACGAAATGCCCGTCCATGACGTCGAGATGGATCCAGTCGGCGCCGGCGGCCGCCACCGCCTCGACCTCGTCGCCGAGCTTCGAGAAATCGGAAGCCAGCACCGATGGCGCGATCAGGGTTTTTTTGCTCATGACGCGGTCTTCCCGAACGCCTCGGTTTACGGCCCCTCTGTATCGCCTGCCTAGACCATGAGTCGAGTCCGGAAAGTGGAAGCCGGTTTGTCCTTCCGCTGATGCCACGGCTTCAGGTTTTCGCTGCTCTTTCATCTGCCAGCCAAAGAAAAACCCGCCGGATCGCTCCGGCGGGGTTTTCTTGATCGAATGATCACCGTTTTGAAGTTCGCGTGCGATCCTATTGCTCGAGCTGCGGCTTGCGCCTTGGCAGCTGCTGAAGAACATCTGGATTCAGCAGCAGGCTCGGTTTGCGGATCGGCTGGCACTGGCCATTAATCGGCCGCGCGCCCGGTGCGCACTCCAGCCGCGGTTTGCGGCAGGCGCCGTCGCGCAGCTCTGTCCCACGCGGGCAGACGCAGACGCCACGCTTGTTGTGGATCTGACCAGGTATCGAGCACTCCACCACAACAGGCTTCTTGCGCCTGCAGGCATTGCCTTGCACTTCCGTGCCTTTTGGGCAGACGCAATCGCCTCCGGCGTCGTGGATCTGGCCGCGGATGGTGCACTGCTCCGGCTTCGGCTGGATTGGCCGGCAGACATTGCCCCTGACTTCCGTACCCCGCGGGCAGACGCAATCGCCAGCGGCGTTATGGATCTGGCCCCGAATGGTGCACTGCTCGGGTTTCGGCTGGATTGGCCGGCAGACATTGCCCCTGACTTCCGTGCCCCGCGGGCAGACGCAATCGCCTGCGGCGTTATGGATCTGGCCCCGAATGGTGCACTGCTCGGGTTTCGGCTGGATTGGCCGGCAGGCATTGCCTTTGACTTCGGTGCCCCGCGGGCAGACGCAATCGCCGGCAGCGTCGTGGATCTGGCCACGGATGGTGCACTGCTCGGGCTGCGGCTTGCTGCCCACGCAAGCGCCGTTCTCCAGCTCGGTTCCGCGCGGACAGACGCAGCGTCCGTCTTCGGTACGGATCTGGCCTTTGAGCAGAACGCAAGGTTTTGGCTTCGGCACGATGACCGTGCCGCCCCCGGACGAGCATTGGCCATTGCGGAAGGTCGTGCCGGGCGGGCAGACGCAGTTGCCGGCGTCGTTCATGACGAAGCCTTGCGAGCATTCCTTCTTCACCTCATTCCTGATGGTGAAGGGATGGCAGGCATAGGCCTTGCCGCGATCACCCTGCACGTCGGCCGCACCGCGGGACAGCACGTCGCCACCGCCTTGCACCGGCGTGTTCTGGGACAGCACGCCGACACAGTTCTGGCCGTTGACAGTGCCCTGCAGATTGGCCAGACGGCCATCGTCCGGAATGATCACGGTCACCGTGTGCACGTGGCTTTCCCCGGCGCCGAGCGTCAGTTGGGCGATGCAGGACAGAGGCAAGATTGCCGGCTCCGGCGAGCAGCCGAAGGGCGGATCGATCGAGGTGATCGCAACGCCTTCCAGCCGGCCGAGGCCTTCGACGCCGATCGCATCGCCGAGGCGAACCGGACCGGAGAAGGCGCTCGCGCCATCGTTCGTGATGGTGATCTCGAACGAGCAGGGCTGGCCGGGCTTGCACTCGGCATCACCGGTCTTCTCGACGCGGATGGTCGAGGCGCCGCTGCCCTTGGCGCAGGCCTGGCCGATCGGATAGACGATGTCGTCTCCCGGAGCCGGGCCGTAGGAGCCGCGTGCGCAGTTCTCGAATTCGCCGTTCGCGGCAACCGTCACGTCGAAATGGCGGCTGGTTCCAGGCGTCATGACGGCGCCGGGAATCTGGCACGACAGCGCATTGGCCGGAACCGGTCCGCAAGTCCATTCCGCGCCGTCTGGGGTGACGGTCTGGATCTGGACCGGCGCTCCGCTGGCTATCAGCGTCGCGGCATCGTTGACCCGTACCGGACCGGTCGGGGCAGTGGTGCCGAGGCTGATGACGGTAATGCGGCAGGAAACGACCGCAGCACCGGCCAGCGAACCATTGCACACCTTGGTGATGCGCAGGGCCGGCTGGCCGCCATTCGGATGACGGATGCGTTCCTTGGCGCAGGCCCTGTTGTTGGTGATGTCGTTCTCACCGGGAATAGCCTTCACCTCGGCGCAGTTCTCGACACTGTCGGGCCGGTAGTTGGCCGGCATCACCGCCCTGACGAAGATCGGCGTCGAGGCGCCAGGCAACAGCACGATGCCGGCATTGTCGCAGCGGAACTGGCCGGGGCCGTTCGGTCCGCATGTCCATGGCGGCGTCGGGCCGAAGGTCGAGGATGCCGGCGCGCCGCCCGGATAGGTATCGACGACCGTCAGCGGCCCATTATAGGGGACGCTGCCATTGTTGATTATGTCGACCACGAAGGTGCAGACGCCATCGGCCGAACAGAATTCGGTGCGGGCGCGCTTCTTCAGGATCAGGTCGACCTTCTTCTCCACCGGCGGCCGGCAGTCGCGGCCACGATCGCCACGCCGGCAGACCGGGATCGAAGCACAGCCGCGATCGTTTTGCTGGCTGCCGAAAAGCGGCTTGCCGCTGGCGCCGTAATTGTAAGTGGCGCAGTTGCGCAAGACGCTGCCTCGCCAGCCTGCGGCCGGCTTGAAGCCAAGCTTGAGGTCGACAGAGGCACCCGGATTGAGCGTGGTCACCGGATGAGTGCAAATCATCGGGGTGGTTCCAGGCGCGCAGACCCAAGGCGGGTTCGGCCCTGAATCGAGGGTGGAGCCGGCCGGCAGGGTGACTTCGTTGAGCACGATCTTGCCGTGGTAGGGTGCATCGCCGACATTGGTGACCCTGATGGTGAAGTCGCAGCCGCCGCCCATCGTGCAACGTTGCACGTCGGCGCGCTTTTCGACTTTCAGATCCGGTTCCTTGTCCTTCGGTGGGCAGCGCTGATCACGCGGGATGACGATATCGACAGTTTGCGTACAGCACAGGTCCCAGCCCTCCCTCGGGCCGGCATAGGTTTCGATACCGGTGACGATGATGTGGATGACGTCGCCGGGTGAAGCGCCGACGATCTTCCAATTGAGCACACCGCCGCCGGCCGGCACCAATTGCGTGTCGGGAATGATGGTGATGCCGGGTGTCGTCGTCGAAAGCTGCACCCATTTGCCAGCCATCTCCGGGCCGACCGGCATGTGGTAGATGAAGGCGCCGCCGCCGGGCACGCAATCGACCGTGCCGCGCTCCACCTTGAAGCATTCCTTGCCGGGAGGTGGAGGCGGCGGGTTGCACCTGGTGACGTCGATCTTGATCGACGCCTTTGCACCCGTGAGATAATTGCCGTCGTCCGGCTTGCCCGGATCCTGCGACAGGATTTCGATGCCGGCGCCGCGTTCGCGGCTGACCTTGACCACGCCCTGGTTGTGAACGGTCGTCGGCGACGGAAACGCCGCATGGTCAATCTTGGCGGTGATCTGGAACGTGACGACGCGCTCGTTCGCAGCGCCGATGCCGTCGAGATCGCTGGCGGAAATCCGGAAATCGGGTACCGTCGCGGTATCGTCCGGTGTAGCCGAACTGCTGATCGCAGCAGCGGGCAGCGGTCCGCCGGACGCATTGGTGCCGTCGCCGGTCACATGCACGCCGACGATGCGCAGGCCGTGCGGGAGCTGGTCCCTGAAATCGAGCCTGACCTTTTTCAGCATGGCGGCGAGGTCCGGGCTGGCAAAACCCTGCGGATTGCCGCGCAAGCCAAAGCTCAGCGAGTATACGACATAGTCGCAGCCTCTCTGGGTGCCTTTCTTGGTGAAGAAGGGCACGATCCGGCCCGGCTCCGGATTGACGATGCGAGGATTGTCGAAATCGAGCCTGGGATCTGGAACGGCAGTGTAGATGCCCGCATCGGCAGGCTTGGTCTTGGCCGGAGCAAGGTCTTCAGCGAAGCCTTGCAGCGGACTCAGCATGGCGACCGCGATACCGGCCGCCATCAGCCAGCGCACACCGCGCCTGGCGAGTGACAGGGGTTTCACGATGGTCTCCATGACGAATGATTGTTTGCCGGTTGACTGGCTGCTTGTCGCAGGCGGGAAAAATGCGAGATTGCTCATCTTCCCCTCCTCACGGTTCGCAGCTGACGGCTGGGGTTCTGAGCGGCAAGGTCATCTTGCAGCAAGGATAGTAGCCACCCTTGTCGCTATCGGACTGCCTGTAGAAGCAGAGCCCGACATCGACCGTATCGCCAGGGTAATGGCCGGTGATGCCGATCGTGTATGGCGCGCCGGGCGCATGCGACAGAGGTGAAGTCACCCCAACGCCAGGCGTCCTGGACAGAGCCTTGATCGAATCGCCGCCAAAGCCGGCATGGTCATGGAGATAGAGATCGGCCTCGAGGCCGGAGGGCGTGCAGAAATACCTGACATCCTCGACATCAAGGCAAGGAGGCAGATTGCCGGGGGGCGGAAAGTCCGGCGGATAGAACGGTGGCAGATAGCCGCCCGGCACCTGCTCGTAATAGCCGGCACGGCCTTCGCAGGGGCGCCAGACCTCGACGTCGCCGACATGGCCTTCGACTTCCGGGTCTTCGAAATAATTGTCGAAGTCGACGAACCACGAGCCAAAAGGCGGCATGTTGGCCGGCTTGACCAGTGCCGTCGGCGTGATTTGCACGCCGTGCACGGCGAGTGGCCCGCCGGCTGCGAGTTGTTCGGCAAGCTCCGGGTTGTCGCGCAACTTGTCGCCGGTATCGACCAGCGTGTCGGTGCAGACGCCGGTATCGAGATTGCCTTCGGCATCGTAGCCATATTGCAGGTCGAGGCCGCCGGCCGACTGTCGGTTGTCTTGCGGGAAGCCGACCGCATATTCCTGCGGCACTTCCACCCAGGCCGATTCCGTCGCCGGATCGTCCGGATTTTCGCGCCAGTAGCGGATGACCTGACCCTTGCCGGAATCGGCGAACTGGCTGTAGTCGTAGCGGTTCTCCACCGGGCCGCGCTGGGCCAGGTACATGAAGCCTTCGTTGTCGAAGGCGATGTCGGTGACCGCGTAATCCTTGTCGGCCTTGACCGTCAGTTCCCAGCGCGGGTCGCCGGCGAAACTGCCGTCGCCGGCAACGCCTACCGACCAGATCTCCGCCTTATCACCGACCGAATAATAGAGCCGGTCGCCACGATAGGCGACCGACCAGACGCGGCGCTCGTCCTGCGTGTAGCCCCAGCTGTCGGGGTCCTCGCTGTCGAAGGCAGCACCCTGGATGTCAATCACCGAGCCGTCGTCGGCAAGGGCGGCAAGCCCGTGCGCCGGGCGGCCGGCTATGCCGTGGTCGAACGTGTCGAACAGCGCGCCATTGGCGTCGATGCGGTGGATGAGGCCGGTGTCGAGATCGCTGGCGAAGAACTGGCGGTGGATATTGTCAAAAGTGACGTCGCCGATGCCGGGACCGCTATTGGTGTCGATATCGGCGAATTTCGAGACGGCGCCGGTAACGCCGTCGATCTTCCAGATCGTTCCGGGGCCGCCGCCGTTTTCGGTGCCGAACTGGCCGTCCATGAAGACAGCGTCAGCCGTGCCGCGGCGCTGCCGCTCCGGCCGGCCGTCGGCGTCGCCGTCTGGCGTGACTATGCGGATGCCGTGCAGCGACGTGGCGCCGGCATAGAGGTTTGGAATGGCCGATGGGACGCCGTCGCGCACGCCGTCGTCGTAGGTGATGCCGAACACCTGGCCGATTTGCCCGGCTGTGACCTCGAACGGTGGCGGGGTGAAGACCAATTGGCCAGACGCCGGCCCGCCCAGCCTTGAGACGTCGAAGATGCGCAAGGTCGCGCGCGCCGTGTCGATGAAGGTTTCGTCGACGGGATCGACGCCTGGCGGCAGGCCTTCCTCGAAATTGGGGATGATGGTGCCGGAAAATCCGGTCATTGCCATCGAGCCGGGATAGATGATCCGGGTTTCCTGAGCCTGGGCCGAGCCACCGAGCCAGAGCCCAGCGGCGAGCGCCAGGATCGACAATCCGCTGGCAGCCTCGATGGCGCGGCGCAAACGGCCGGCACGAGAGCGCACGAACGCGCCGTGGTCGCAAGACATGGATCTCCCCCCACAGGTCATGGGAGAAACATCCGGTCCCGGCGCGCAAATCAGGGCAAGGCGCGGCGTTCCGGCACGTTCATCCCTGATCGAATTGTCTGCTTTCCTCAACGTCACGATACGCCTGGGTCCGCGCAGGGTCAACGGAACCGGCGAAAAGCCCAGCGCATCGACCCGGTCCCGAAGGCGATGGTCGCGCTGAGTTCCTGCTGTTCCCGGAGACCATGGAGCCTCTGGATCTGTGGTCATGGGGCTTTCCTTTCCGGGGCCGCACCACGCGGCACCTGAGCATCAGTCGCGGGGCGAGGCGGAAAGGTTCATGGGCCGGGGGCCGGCCCGGCTGGATCACCGCCGAAAATACGGGCCTGCCGGTCCCGAATCCGATCAACCGCGATGAATGGTGAACGCCTTGCGCAGAATGCTTGCGCGCCACGCAGCCTGTTCTTATATACGCGCCAAGCCGTCCAGCGCCGAATGCCGGTTGCCGGAGCGGAATTTCTTGTGAACAGGGGCTTTCGTCGGAACGCCTGTACGGGTCCTGAGAGCCTGCTTAGCGGAGAGATTAGAGAAATGGCAAAAGTAATCGGTATCGATCTGGGAACAACCAACTCCTGTGTCGCCATCATGGACGGCAAGGAATCCAAGGTGATCGAGAATGCGGAAGGCGCCCGCACGACCCCTTCCATCGTCGCCATCAACAGCGACGGCGAGCGCCTCGTCGGCCAGCCGGCCAAGCGCCAGGCGGTTACCAATCCTGAGAACACCATTTTCGCGGTCAAGCGCCTGATCGGCCGCCGCTACGACGATCCGGTGACGGAGAAGGACAAGAAGCTTGTCCCCTACAAGATCGTCAAGGGCGACAATGGCGACGCCTGGGTCGAGGCCGGCGGCAAGAAGCAGTCGCCTAGCCAGATCTCGGCGATGATCCTGCAGAAGATGAAGGAAACGGCGGAGGCCTATCTCGGCGAGAAGGTCGAGAAGGCAGTCATCACCGTTCCGGCCTATTTCAACGACGCCCAGCGCCAGGCGACCAAGGATGCCGGCAAGATCGCCGGCCTCGAAGTGCTGCGCATCATCAACGAGCCGACGGCGGCAGCACTTGCCTATGGACTGGACAAGAAGGAAGGCAAGACGATTGCCGTCTATGACCTTGGCGGCGGCACGTTCGATATTTCGGTGCTCGAAATCGGCGACGGCGTGTTCGAGGTGAAGTCGACCAATGGCGACACCTTCCTCGGCGGCGAGGATTTCGACATGCGTCTGGTCGAATATCTGGCGGCCGAGTTCAAGAAGGAACAGGGCATCGACCTGCGGAACGACAAGCTCGCCCTTCAGCGCCTCAAGGAAGCGGCTGAAAAGGCCAAGATCGAGCTGTCGTCCACCACGCAGACCGAAATCAACCTGCCCTTCATCACCGCCGATGCCACCGGCCCCAAGCACCTGACGCTGAAGCTGACGCGGGCGAAGTTCGAGAGCCTGGTCGAGGATCTCGTCCAGCGCACGATCGATCCTTGCAAGGCGGCGCTCAAGGATGCCGGCCTGAAGGCCGGCGAAATCGACGAAGTCGTCCTGGTCGGCGGCATGACCCGTATGCCCAAGATCCAGGAGATCGTGAAGCAGTTCTTCGGCAAGGAGCCGCACAAGGGCGTCAACCCGGATGAGGTCGTCGCGTTGGGCGCCGCTATCCAGGCCGGCGTGCTGCAGGGCGACGTCAAGGACGTGCTGCTGCTCGACGTGACGCCGTTGTCGCTCGGCATCGAGACGCTGGGCGGCGTATTCACGCGGCTGATCGAACGCAACACGACGATTCCGACAAAGAAGAGCCAGGTGTTCTCCACGGCCGAGGATTCGCAGTCGGCGGTGACCATCCGCGTCTTCCAGGGCGAGCGTGAAATGGCCGCCGACAACAAGGCGCTCGGCCAGTTCGATCTGGTCGGCATCCCGCCTGCGCCGCGCGGCGTGCCGCAGATCGAGGTCACCTTCGACATCGACGCCAACGGCATCGTCAACGTCTCGGCCAAGGACAAGGGCACCGGCAAGGAGCACCAGATCCGCATCCAGGCGTCCGGCGGCCTTTCGGACGCCGACATCGAGAAGATGGTCAAGGACGCCGAGGCCAATGCCGAAGCCGACAAGAAGCGGCGCGCGCTGGTCGAGGCCCGCAACCAGGCCGAGGCGCTGGTGCATTCCTCGGAGAAGTCTCTGAAGGAATACGGCGAGAAGGTTTCCGAGGCCGACCGCACGGCGATTGCCGATGCGATCGCGGCGCTGAAGACCGCTGCCGAAGGCGACGATGTGACCGAGATCGAGGCCAAGACGCAGACGCTCGCCGAAGTCTCGATGAAGCTCGGCCAGGCCATGTACGAGGCTTCGCAGAAGGAAGCCGCCGAGGCCGACGCCAAGGCTGATGCCGCCAAGGACAGTGACGTCGTCGATGCCGACTTCGAGGAAATCGACGAAGACGACGAGAAGAAGAAGTCGGCCTGAACCGCCTGACGGTACAGGTAAGGGAAAAAGCCCGGCGCACAGCCGGGCTTTTTTGCAACCCTTTGCCGGAAAAACGCTGCGCTGCCCGAAAAAATGCGGACAAAGCCTCGTAGACACTGGCATCGCGCCTCCATCACACCTAAATCGGAACAGCGTGCCGGCAAACGACGCAACGATGCTTCAAGACGTTGACTATCCGGACTGCGGGAAAACATGAAAGCTGATTTTTACGAAACGCTAGGCGTGCAAAAGGGCGCCGACGAGAAGGAGCTCAAGAGCGCTTTTCGCAAGCTCGCCATGCAGTTCCATCCCGACCGCAACCCAGGCGACCATGCCTGCGAGCACAAGTTCAAGGAAATCAACGAAGCCTACGAGACACTGAAGGACCCGCAGAAGCGCGCCGCCTATGATCGCTTCGGCCACGCCGCCTTCGAGCACGGCGGCATGAATGGCGGGGCGCAAGGCTTTGGCGCCGGCGGCTTCGCCGACATTTTCGAAGACATTTTCGGCGACATGATGGGCGGGCGCCAGCGCCGCTCGTCCGGCGGCCGCGAGCGCGGCGCCGACCTGCGCTACAATATGGAAATTACGCTGGAAGAGGCATTTTCCGGCAAGACCGCGCAGATTCGGGTGCCAGCCTCGATTTCCTGCTCGGAATGCTCGGGCAGCGGCGCCAAGCCTGGCACCCAGCCCGTCACCTGCTCGATGTGCAACGGCCACGGCAAGGTGCGCGCCACGCAAGGCTTCTTCTCGATCGAGCGCACCTGCCCGCAATGCCAGGGGCGCGGCCAGACCATCAAGGATCCGTGCCCGAAATGCGCCGGCCAGGGCCGTGTCACCGAGGAGCGCTCGCTGTCGGTAAACATCCCTGCCGGCATCGAGGATGGTACCCGCATCCGGCTGGCCAATGAGGGCGAGGCCGGCCTGCGCGGCGGCCCGTCGGGCGATCTCTACATCTTCCTCGCGGTCAAGCCGCACGAATTCTTCCAGCGCGACGGGGCCGATCTTTATTGCAAGGTGCCGATCTCGATGACGACGGCAGCGCTTGGCGGCTCGTTCGAGGTGACGACACTGGACGGTACCCAGACGAAGGTGAAGGTGCCGGAAGGCACCCAGAACGGTCGCCAGTTCCGCCTCAAGGGCAAGGGCATGCCTGTGCTGCGCCAGCCCAATATCGGCGACCTCTACATCCAGACCGTGGTTGAGACGCCGCAGAACCTTTCGCGCCGTCAGCGCGAATTGCTGGAGGAATTCGAGCAGCTTTCCTCAAAGGACAATTCGCCTCAGTCGAGCGGATTTTTCGCCCGCATGAAAGACTTTTTCGAAACGTTCGGCGAGCACTGAAGCTGATCCCTGGAAAACGCTTCCCGAGCGTCATCAACACCTTATCCGGGGATTCGCCTTGTCTTGCACCTCGTAACTGCTAAGTAGCATGCGAGGGAGCGTTGAGGAGGACTTTCAATGACGCGTAGTCCCGGACTGCGAAAGACGCTGGCGGAAAAGTTCGACGACGAGCTGAAGTTCTTCAAGGGCTGGATCGACAAGCCGAAGGCGGTCGGTTCGATCGTCCCGACCAGTTCCATCACCGCTGGCAAGATGGCCTCGATCGTCGATCCGACATCCGGCCTGCCGGTGCTCGAGGTCGGACCCGGTACAGGCGTCATCACACGCGCCATCCTCGCCCAGGGCATTAAGCCTGAGAATCTCTACGCGGTCGAATATTCCACTGATTTCGTGCGCCATCTGCGCCAGCTTTATCCAGGCGTCAACGTCATCGAGGGCGACGCCTTCAATCTCGACGCGACGCTCGGCGACAAGCGCGACCTGATCTTCGATTCTGTGATATCGGGCGTGCCGCTGCTCAATTTCCCTGTCGCCCAGCGCATCGCCTATGTCGAGAGCCTGCTCGACCGTATCCCGGCGGGCCGGCCGATCGTGCAGCTGACTTACGGGCCGCTGTCGCCGATCCCGCCGGGCCGCGGCGACTATACGGTCGAGCATTTCCATTTCGTCATCCGCAACATTCCGCCGACGCAGCTTTGGATCTACCGACGCGGGGCCGCATGAATTGAAACGTTGGGTTTGAATAGCACTTGTCTTATACCCATCGGGTGACAAGGCAGACCCATGGCTGTGATCCCGAAAATTCTCGTCGTCGCCGGTTCGGTGCGCAGCGGCGCCTATAGCGGCAGGACCGCCGACGTGGCACAGAAGGAACTTGCCATGCAGGGCGCCGAGGTGACCCGCATCTCGCTCGCCGACTATCCGCTGCCGATCCTCGACCAGGATTTGGAAAAGGAAGAAGGCATTCCCGACAATGCTTTCAAGCTCGGCCGGATGATCGCCGCCCATGACGGGCTGCTGGTCGCGACGCCCGAATATAACGGCTCCATTCCACCGTTGCTCAAGAACAGCATCGACTGGGTGAGCCAGCTGCGCAAGGATGGCGGCCGGACGTTCAGGCCACTTGCCGGCAAGGTCGCCGGCCTCTGCTCGTCTTCCAACGGACCCTTCGGCGGGATACGCTGCATCAACCATCTGCGCGCCGTTCTGGTACGCTGCCGGATGGAGGTGGTGACACCGGAATGCTCGGTGCCGGAGGGCGGCTACGCCTTCGACGACGAGGGCAAGTTCAGGGACGAGAGACTACGCCAATCGATGGAGCACCTATGCCGAACGCTGATCGAAACCTCGCGCATGCTGTCGACGCGGATCGAGGCATGATCCCGGACGCCGCGCATGCCGACACGATGCAGGAAAGGCTGATCGTCGGCCTCGACCTGCCGACGCTGAAGCAAGCCGAGAAAGCGGTGCGCGAGCTCGACGGGATCGTCTCCTTCTACAAGATCGGTTACCAGCTCGCGTTTGCCGGCGGGCTCGACTTCGCCCGCGAGCTGGCCAGCGGCGGCACCAGGATCTTTCTCGACATGAAGCTGCTCGACATCGACAACACCGTGGCCAAGGGGGTCGAAAACATCGCCAGGATGGGCATGAGCATGCTGACGATCCATGCCTATCCGAAGACGATGAAGGCGGCGGTCGAGGCTGCCAGGGGCAGCGACCTTTGCCTACTCGGGGTCACCGTGCTGACCTCGATGGACGAGCAGGACGTGATCGACGCCGGCTATGAGTATGATCCGCATACACTGGTGCTGAGGCGCTCCGAGCAGGCGCTGCATGCCGGCATGGGCGGCATCGTCTGCTCGGCCGAGGAAGCTGAGGCGGTGCGCCGCATCGTCGGCCCCGACCTGGCGGTCGTGACGCCGGGAATCCGGCCGAAGGGCAGCGACCATGGCGACCAGAAACGCGTGGTGACGCCGGCGCAGGCGATCCGCAACGGCTCCAGCCACCTCGTCGTCGGCCGGCCGATCGTCGGTGCGGCCGACAGGCGGGCGGCGGCGGAAGCGATCCTCGATGAAATGCGCTCGGCCTGAGGGCAGGAATTAACCCGGAGAAAAGCCATGCCCAAGGGATACTGGATCGCTCGCGTCGATGTACGCGATGCGGAAGGCTACAAGGACTATGTCGCAGCTGCCAAACCGGCCTTCGACCGCTTCGGCGCCAAGTTCCTGGCGCGCGGCGGCGCGCATGAGAAGGCCGAGGGGCCGGGCCGCGACCGCAACGTGATCATCGAGTTTCCGTCGCTTGCGGCGGCGCATGACTGCTACCACTCGCCCGAATACCAGCGCGCCGTCGCGATCCGCCAGAAGGTGGCCGAGGGCGAAATCGTGTTGGTCGAGGGGATTTAGGCGAGAAGCCGGTTCGCCGCTGCCTCCGCCATCGCATCGGCGAGGCTCAAGCCCCATTGCTGGCGACAGTAATCGCGGAAATCGAAGCAGGGCAGGCCGGGGCAGACCTCGAACTCGATGAGGTGGACGCTGTCGTCGGCTTCGACCCGGAAATCGATGGAAAACACATCCCGCAGGCCAAGCCCGACCATCAGGCGTTCGGCGATGCGACGGATTCTTGCATCGGCTTCAGGCTGGCTGCCGGCGACCGGCAGCAGCACCGGCTCGGTATATTTTCCCGCAGCTTTCGCCGCTGCGCCGGCATCGCCGTAAAGCGCCAGGCTGTCCTGCATGGTCTGGAAGTCGCCGCCCGAATCGACAAAGGCGATGCCCAGCGCCTCGACGCCGGTATCCGGCCTCAATCCGAGAAAACTGGCGCGCGCGTTGCGGCCGGCGACATAGGGCTGGACGACGACATCGTCGCGATAGGCGGCGAAGACGCGCCGGCTAAGCTCCAGCGCGTGGCCGAGATCGTGGCAGTGCGAATCCGGCCAGATGCCGATCTTGGCGCCGAGCCGGTTCGGCTTGACGAACCAGCCGCCGGGCGAGGCCGGTGGCGCGACCAGCCAGGCGCCGTCACGGGCAAGGCCCGCCCGCGGCACCGGCAGGCCAAGCGCGCCGAGCACGGCGCCGGACCGGAACTTGTCCTGACAGAGCGCGAACGACGCATCGTCGGCGCCGATCGCCTTCAGCCCATTCAGCCGTGCCAGAGCTGGTGCGGCGCCGCCGCGGAAATAGGCAATGCCGTCGGTCAGCGTCCAGACAAGCGTGGTCTTCGGGTCCTCGCCGGCGAGAACGCTTGCAGCATCGTCGAGCGCCAGCGGTACGAACGACAGGCCGCGCGTCTGGCAAGCGGCGGCAAGTGCGTCGAATTCAGCAGCGATGTCGGTCGATTGCGCCAGATAGGAGGCGATTTCGGCGGCACGCTCCGGCACGTGGTTATCGGCGACCAGCCGATCGAAGCAAGCCTTTTCCGGCTCGTAGACAAGGATCAGCTTCGGCTCGCGGCTTGACATGATCGAAACGATTTCCCGGCAGCACGATTGCCTAAAGCAATTCCAGGAAAAGTGTGAAACGGTTTTCCGTCCGGAATTGCGTCAAAACAAAGAGATAGAGCGGTTCAGCATTCCCGCGAAACGATGAACCGTTCTAGCATCGCGCGGCGAATGCATTCGGCTTTCGCGGAACCGACGTCAGCTGGACGCCTGCACGACAATGCTAGACATGGGTCTAGCCAATCAGCACGCGTGGCTCGAAGCGACCATTGACTGGAATGTCGAGCATGAATGTCATGCCGGCTTGCGGGTCGAGCAGGCGCTGCTTCTCGCTTTTGCCCGACCAGGCGGAGGTGACCGCCAGCCGGTCGGCATTCCTGCCGACGAAAGCCGGACAGGACGGCTGCGTCGCCGGCATCGCCACCGAACGGACGAGCTTGCCGTCGGGTCCATAGGCTTCGACGACGCTGCCGCCCCAGCAGGCGTTCCACAATATGCCGTCACGGTCGAGCACCGAACCATCGATATAGCCCTTGGTCGAACGGTGGTCGACGAAGACCTTCGGTTCGCCAACCGGCAGGCCGGTCGCCGGATCGCAGCCGACGCGCATCAACAGCCCGGTGCTGGTGTCGGTGTAATAGGCAATGGTCCCATCCTCGGAAAAGCAGATCGAGTTGGGCACAGTAATGTCGGCATAAAGCCGGCGCAGCTCGCCCTTGAAGAACCAGTAGATCGAACCGGCACCCTTCTCCTCGCCCTTGCCCATGGTGCCGACCCACAGCGCGCCGCAAGGGTGAACGCGTGAATCGTTCGAGCGGGTGACCGCATTGTCGGCCTCGATCGGCGTGTGCAGCGTCAGCTTGCCGGTCGCGACGTCGCGGACATGCAGGCCGGTCTCGGTGGCGATCAACTGGCGCCGGTCGTCGACGATGGCGACGGCGCTGGCCATCTGACCGAGCTCGTGGATCTTGACCGCACCGCCCGACAGGCGCTGTTCGAGGAGCTGGCCATTGACGATGTCGAACCAGTAGAGCGTGTCGGTGGCAGGGTCATAGCTTGGTCCCTCGCCGAGTTGGCAGACATGGTCGGAAAAAACCGAAACAATGGTCTCGCTCATCATGCCACTCCAAACGCCGCGTCCCAGGCCTGAACTGCGGCTTTCGCCCGTGCTGCCACTTCGTCGACGCTCATGCCCGGCTTGAACAGGCTGGAGCCAAGACCGAAGACGCTGACGCCCGCTGCCTTGTAGCCGGCAAAATCCTTGTCCGAAACGCCGCCGACCGCGCCGACCAGCACACTGGCCGGCAGCACCGCGCGCATCGCCGAAATGCCTGCCGCGCCAAGCACGCTCGCCGGGAAGAATTTCAATGCCGAGGCACCGAGCCGGATTGCTTGAAATGCCTCGGTCGGCGTGAACACGCCGGGCATCGTCACCATGCCGTAGTGCATGGCCCGGCCCATGACCTCGGCATCGATATTGGGGCTGACCAGCAGCCGCCCGCCGGCCTTGTGCAGGCCGTCGACATCGGCGGCGCTGAGCACCGTGCCGGCACCGACCAAGGCTGTTGGAGGAAGCGCTCCGACAATGCTGGCGATGGAGGCGTAAGGATCGGGCGAGTTGAGCGGCACCTCGATCGCTTCGATACCGGCGCCGAAGATCGCCTGGCCGATTGCCACCGCCTCGCTTGGCTTGAGGCCACGCAGGATGGCGACCAGACCCCGCTCGAGCTTTGGAAAAGGTGCGGTTTCGGTCATGCGGCAACTCCATTTCCAGCGATCATGCCATTTTCGCGCGCGGCTTCAGCAAGACCGGCACGCACCGCCTCGTCGGCGTCGACCACCCTGACCGCGAGCCCGGCAAGGCCGAGCGCCTCGGCATAGAGCTTGCCGAGTGCGCCCGACGCGATCAGCACGACGGGCACGGCACTCGCCCCATAACGGCGATTTGCCGAAGCGATCTCGCCGCCGATCAGCAGGCCGGACAGGCACGCGGCGGCATCCTCGGGCTTCAGATCCTGCAGCAGGCTGGCGGCGCGGATCGAGAACAGTCTTGAACCGATGTCACCGCCTTCGGCCAACGGCTTCAGGCACCACTCCCGGAAAAATGGATTTTCGGCGGCAACCGGCTTCGGCGGCTCGCCCAGCGAATGGCGCAGGATCGAGTGCGCGGCCAGCACCGAAAACAGCTCGCCGGTCGGCCAGGTGCCGAAACCGGCAACAGAGCCGTCCTCGACCAGCACCCATTTCGAATGGGTGCCGGGCATGCAGACGAGGTGGCGTCCCTTTGCCGGTAAACCGGCGCCGGCAAGCTGGGTTTCCTCGCCGCGCATGACGTCAGGTGCATCGGCGAGGCGTTGGGCAAGGCCAGGCACGATGCGGATGTCGCGGCGCTGGCCGGGAATGCGGGCAGCGCCGGCGAGAATAGCGCCGATCGGCGCCGGCACGCTGACATAGGGTGCCTCCAGCCAGCCCTGGCGCGAACCGGCCATGCCGCAAATGATGACCGGCAGCGCCTCGGCTGCGCCCAAGGCAGCCAGATGCCCTTCGAGAATGGACGAAAATCCTTTAGCTTGGGCGGTGATCAGCCCGTCATCGCCGCGCCGCTCGGCGAGAACCTTGCCGGCGCCGTCGAGCAACCAGACCCTCATGCGGGTGGTGCCCCAGTCGACGGCCGCGACGGAAGCTGCCTTGCTCGATGAGATCACAGGAACCCCCCATCGACGATCAGCATCTGCGCGGTCAGCATGCGTGAGGCATCCGACGCCAGGAACAGCACAGTGCCGACAATGTCTTCCGGCTGCATCACCTCTTTGATGCACTGTTTGGCGACATGAGCGGCGAGCGCTTCTTCGGTGACCCAGAGCTTTCTCTGCCGCTCGGTGATCACCCAGCCGGGCGCGATCGCGTTGACACGGATGCCGTCGACGCCGAGCTTGCCGGCAAGACCCTTGGTGAGACCGACGATGCCGGCCTTGGCGGCGGTGTAGGCCGGCATATCGGGATGGTTGATGAGAAACGACGTCGAGGTGAAGTTGATGATCGAGCCGCCGCCGGCCCGCTTCATGCCCGGCGCCACCGCCTGTGCGCTGAAGAAATGCGGGCGCAGGTTGATGGCATGGTTGTTGTCCCAGAACTCCACCGTGACGTCTTCGACGGCATGACGCTCATCCTGCGCGGCATTGTTGATCAGCACGGTCACGTCGCCATGCGCCTTGGCGGCTTTAGCCGCCGATAGCCGCAACGCCTCGATGTCGCGTATGTCGGTCTTGAGATAAAGCGGCCGCCGGCCCAGCTCCTTCTCTAACCGATCGGCCAGCGCCAGGCTCGCACGGTCGGCAATATCGATGAAGGCGACGTTTGCCCCCTGGCGGACAAAACCTTCGGTCAAGGCAGCACCAATGCCGGAGCCGCCGCCGGTGATCAGCACCGAAGCGCCTTCGAGGTCGGCAAAGCGTGCCGATGGCATCATGAAATTCTCTCCCGGTCCAATGATCTCGGTCGGCCGGCGCGCATCCTATCCAGCCGTGTCGGGCGGGCAAGGGCGAAAGAGTGGATTGTCAGGACTTATGTCCGACAAAAGGCCGCACGGGCCGCCGATCGATCAGCTGCCCAGTCGGACGCGGTACAATTCGACGGCGGCTCCGCTGGTCCCGGCAACCGGCTCAAGCCATTCCGGCACGCTGCCGCGCATCAGCCCGGCAAGAAAGCCTGCCGGCGCCTTGGCGGCGAGGAGCTTGCTTTCGGCGCTGCCGGGGCACAGCGCGACGAGGCCGACGTGATGATCCGCCAGGATGGTCCTGGCATCGGCATCGGACCCAAGGAAGGCATCGAGCGCCAACAGGTTGCCGGCGACGTTGCGATGATAGGGCCCGGCGAAGACGCGATGTCCGGAATAGGCCAGGATCGGCGATCCGAGATTGGAAATTGCCAGTATGGTGGTGCCTGGCAGGCGGCCAAGCGCCGCAAAGGAGGCCATGCGCTGGCAAGCGACATCGGCGCCGTCGCCATTATCCGCCGTGGTGTTGCTGTCGTCGAAGGCTACCGAGGTCGCCGCGGCAGCTCCAGTCCAGACCGCATTCACCGAAACCAGCCAGACGGCAGCCATGCGCAGCGCCACACCGCGCGACGCGCTGGCCTCGGCCCGTTGACGCCATTTGGCAATCCAGGCGGCAAGCGGGATGACGGCGAAGGCGATCGAGAATGTCGAACCGCGTACCTGCCAGGCGCTGACGATGAAGGCCACGACAAGCAGCGCGCCGACAAGGCTGTCCTGCCGCCGCCAGCCACCGCGGCCAAGGCGAAGCGCCATCAGCATGAGCGCAATGAGCGGCGTGGCATAGCGCGCCACCACCCCGGCCGGATCTTCAGTGAGCAGCTTGAACAGCGACTGCGCCTCGTCGATGTGATCAAGCCATAGCTCCTTGAGGCGCGGATCGAGGTTGGCGTAGGGCGCTGCCAGGCATTGTGGGAACAAAAAGACGATGACAGCGGCCAATACCAGGGCAAGCAGGCCAAGCGAGGCGATGCGCCATTGGCGCGTGCGGCCGGCGGGCTCGATCGACGCTATCGCCGCAAGGCCGGTTCCGGCAATCGCCGCGACGACGAACTGCACGGCCGAGAAGGCGTCGCATTGCGCCTGACCCCAGGCAGACGGCGCAATGGTGGCGACAAAGACGAGAGCGGACACGCCGGCAAAGCCGAGGCCGAAATCCCGGGCGATCAGCCTCTCGCCATTGGCGCCGAGGGCGAACAGCATGGCAACAAAGGCGCCGATGGTGGCCACATAAGGCGCGGTCTCCATGCCGACGGCCAGCATCAATCCGGCGCACAGGCCGGAGAGCAATGCCGCCGGCCTGCGCGTTGGCGCTTCAAGCAACAGGCTCAGACTGGCCATGCTCAGCATCAGCTGGATATTGTGGTGATCGAGCGCGCCAGGCGAAAAAATGCCGAGGAAATACAGTGCGGCAGCGCCGATCACGACAGCGGGCAGCACGGCGCTGTCACCGGCAAAGCTGCGCGCGGCGCGAGCCGTGAAAAATACGGTCAGGCAGAAGAGCAGCGCCGGCCACAGCACTTGCGCAACATTCTCGGCAAAGGCCGCGCTGCCGGTCAGGGCCGATACGGCGATGATGATGGCGGCGATCGGCGCATCGACCAGCCGCGACCAATGCATGACGAAACCGCCTTCCAGGCCCATCCTGTACTGGTGGAGATCGAACCACCTTTGGCCGGCCAGCATGTCGCGAACTTCGACGAGGCGCAGCAGATTGTCGTTGTCGCCGCCGGCATTGGTCAGTGCCGGGAAGCCGGCAAAGGCATTGACGGTAAGCGCCAGCGCCGTGGCAAGCAGCGCCAGCGCGATATCGGACCTCGAATTGGAGGCGCCATCGTCGGCTGTGCTCATATCGGGACCTTTGGAAGGAATACGGTGCGGTTTAAACCTAGCCTTAACAGCTTCAATAAATAGTAAAGCCGCCCGAGCGAGGCCGGCGTTTGAGCGGTCAGGGGCCTTACAGGGCATCCGGAGACGAAAATGCCACAAGAAGTGCGCCATGAGCCGAGCATCGCCGTGCTCCTGCCTTGCTACAATGAGGAGCTGACGATCGGCGAAGTGGTGCGGCGCTTTCGCGAAACGCTGCCTGCCGCAGCGATCTATGTCTACGACAACAATTCGCGCGACCTGACGGCGCTCCGAGCCCGCGCCGCCGGCGCCATCGTGGTGCGCGAGCCGCGCCAGGGCAAAGGCAATGTCGTGCGCCGCATGTTCGCCGACATCGAGGCCGACATCTACCTGATGGCCGACGGCGACGGCACCTATGCGCCGGAGGACGCGCCGCAACTGATCAACACGCTGCTGACCGAGCGCTCCGACATGGTGGTGGGCACCAGGCGCGGTGTCGCCAACGACGCCGGCAGGTCAGGCCACGCCTTCGGCAACCGCATCTTCAACAGCCTCTACAAACGTTTATTTGGCTCGGACTTTACCGATATCTTCTCGGGTTACCGCGCCTTCACCAGGCGCTTCGTCAAGAGTTTTCCCGCCGTTTCCGGCGGTTTCGAGATCGAGACCGAAATGTCGGTGCACGCCTCGCAGCTCAAATTGCCGGTCAGCGAGATCGGCCTCGACTATGGTCGCCGGCCGGAAGGCTCCTCGTCGAAGCTGTCGACCTTTCGCGACGGCGCGAAGATCCTGTGGATGTTCGCCATGCTGATGAAGGAGACGCAGCCGCTGCGTTTCTTCGGCGCTTTTTCGGTGTTCTTCCTGGCATCAAGCCTGTTTCTGATGGCGCCGGTGCTGATCGAGTTCGCCGAAACCGGGCTTGTGCCGCGCATGCCGACGTGGGTGCTGTCAGTCGGGCTGCTGCTGCTGTCGATGCTGGCGGCGGTGACCGGGGTAATCCTCGATTCGGTGTCGCGCGGCCGGGCCGAGCAGAAGCGCATCTTCTATCTGTCGATGCCTTCCGGCCGCATCGAACGCGAACGCGCAAGTGCGCTCGCGACTTTGAAGACCGGACCGCGCAAGACCCCGCGGGCGGCTTAGAGCCGTAAATGGGACGCCTCGCCCGCTTCATTGTCGCCGGCGGCATCGGCTTCGTCGCCGACGCGGCGGCGCTTTGGCTGGTGCTGGCGACAACGCCGCTTGGCCCCTTCGCAGCCCGAATCATCTCGATCGGTTTTGCCCTGTCCGTCACCTGGCTGATCAATCGCCATCTGACCTTCTCGCCTTCCAGCCGCGGCGTCGCGCAAGAGGGCGCACGCTATGGCGGCGTCGGCATCGCCACCAGCCTCGTCAATTATCTCGTCTATTGCGCCATGCTGTTCGCGCTGCCGATGGTGCCGCCGCTCGTCGCCCTTGCGGTCGCCTCGCTGGTTGCCATGGCGCTGTCCTTCCTCGGCTATTCCAAGCTGGTCTTCGACCGCTGAACGCACATCGCATTGGGGTCTGCGCCAGAAGCGCAGCCTCATCATGACCTTGGCCGATTGGCAGAGGCCGCCGATTTCCTTATATCGCTCTCGTCGATGCATCGGCCCGAAAAATCGGAAACGATTTTCGGAAAGCACGATGCATGGATTCAAAGTGTTGGAGCGTATGTGCGTCCGGGTGGACGCACGTTTGTTGCAACTGCGCCGGAGAGCACCCATGCCCCTGAAAGTCGCCGTCCAGATGGACCACATCTCTACCGTGTCGATTGCCGGCGACACGTCGTTTGCGCTGTCGCTGGAAGCGCAGCGGCGCGGGCACCAGCTGTTCCACTACACGCCCGACCGGCTGTCGCTGCGCGAAGGCAAGGTGTTTGCCCGTATCGAGGCGATGCAGGTCCGCGACGAGAAGGGCAACCATTATTCGCTGGGCGAGAAGGTGCGCACCGATCTTGCGGAGATGGACGTCATCCTTTTGCGGCAGGATCCGCCCTTCGACATGAACTACATCACCACCACGCATATCCTCGAGCGCATCCATCCGAAGACGCTGGTGGTCAACGACCCGGCCTGGGTGCGCAACAGCCCGGAAAAGATCTTCGTCACCGAATTTCCCGACCTGATGCCGGACACGCTGATCACCAAGGACCCGCTCGAGGTCGCCGCCTTTCGCAAGGAGTTCGGCGATATCATCGTCAAGCCGCTCTACGGCAATGGCGGCGCCGGCATCTTTCACCTGCACGAGGCCGACCGCAACCTCGCCTCGCTGCTCGAAATGTTCGGCCAGTTGTTCCGCGAACCCTACATCGTGCAGCGCTACCTCAAGGAGGTGCGGGGTGGCGACAAGCGCATCATCCTGATTGACGGCGAGCCTGTCGGCGCCATCAACCGCGTGCCGGCCGAGCATGATTCGCGCTCCAACATGCATGTCGGCGGCCGCGCCGAAAAAACCGAATTGACGGAACGCGAACGCGAGATCTGTGCCCGCATCGGCCCCGCGCTGAAGGAGCGCGGCTTCATCCTCGTCGGCATCGACGTCATCGGCGACTACATGACCGAGATCAACGTGACCTCACCGACCGGCATACGCGAAGTGCAGCGCTTCGGCGGCGCCGACATCGCCAGCCTGTTCTGGGATGCCGTGGAGGAGAAGCGCAACTAGCCTCGCTTCGCGAGCGGCCGCGTTGCAAACCATTGCAGCCGTGGCGCTCAGCTGTTCCCCAAATGTTCTTGCCTTCGCCGGAAATCTGTGGTTGTCTCGGGTGACGCCGTTCGCGGCATGATCGCAAAGGCTTGGGGCAAAAGCCTGCATCTGGGGTGAAGACATGGTGGCGCGGGTTCGCACGGTTGCTTTCCAGGGCATCGAGGCCGTGCCGGTCGACGTGCAGGTGATGATCGCGCCGGGCAAAGTCAACATGCACATCGTCGGGCTGGCCGACAAGGCTGTGGCCGAAAGCCGCGAGCGGGTGCAGGCAGCGCTGCATGCATCCGGCCTGTCGATGCCGTCGAAGAAGGTCACCGTCAATCTGGCGCCCGCCGACCTGCCCAAGGAGGGCAGCCATTACGATCTGCCGATCGCGCTCGGGCTGATGGCGGCGCTCGGCGCCATTCCGGGCGACATGCTGGCCGGCTATGTCGTGCTTGGCGAATTGTCGCTCGACGGCACCATTGCCGCGGTGGCGGGCGCGCTGCCGGCGGCAATCGGTGCCAATGCCGAAGGCAAGGGCTTGATCTGCCCGTTCGCCTGCGGGCCGGAAGCGGCCTGGGCCGGCAAGGACTTCGACATATTGGCGCCGCGCAGCCTGATCGCCATCGCCAATCATTTTCGCGGCACGCAGGTTCTGTCACGGCCGGAAGCCGGCATCCATGCCGCGGCGCGCGACCTGCCCGACCTTGCCGACATCAAGGGCCAGGAGACCGCCAAGCGGGCGCTGGAGGTGGCGGCCGCCGGCGGCCACAATCTTTTGATGGTCGGACCGCCGGGGTCGGGAAAGTCGATGCTGGCGCAGCGGCTGCCGTCGATCCTACCGCCGCTGGCGCCCAGGGAATTGCTCGAAGTCTCGATGATCGCCTCGGTGGCCGGCGAACTCGGCGAAGGAAAACTCACCGACCGGCGGCCGTTCCGCGCGCCGCATCATTCGGCCTCGATGGCGGCGATGGTCGGCGGCGGGTTGCGCGTGCGGCCGGGCGAGGCTTCGCTTGCCCATCACGGCGTGCTGTTCCTCGACGAATTTCCCGAATTCTCGCCGCAGGCGCTCGATGCACTGCGCCAGCCGCTCGAGACCGGCGACTGCATGATTGCGCGCGCCAATCATCGCGTCACCTATCCGGCGCGTATCCAGCTGGTCGCGGCGATGAACCCGTGCCGTTGCGGCATGGCCGGCGAGCCCGGCTATCGCTGCCTGCGCGGCGACCGCTGCCGCACCGACTACCAGGCGCGCATTTCCGGCCCGCTGCTCGATCGCATCGATCTCAGGATCGAGGTGCCGGCGGTCTCGGCCAGCGATCTGATCCGGCCGGACCGGGCGGAGAAAAGTGCCGCCGTCGCACTACGTGTTGCCCGCGCCCGTACGATCCAGCGAGAGCGCTTCGAGCGGCTCGGCGCGACCGCCACCACCAACGCCCATTGCTCGCCGTCAGTCATCGAGGAGATCGCCATGCCCGACGCCGCCGGCCTGTCGCTGCTCAGGGATGCCAGCGAAAAGCTCGGCTTTTCCGCACGAGCCTATCACCGCGTCTTGAAGGTGGCGCGGACCCTGGCCGATCTCGAGACCAGCGAGACGGTCGGCCGCATCCATCTGGCCGAAGCGATTTCCTACCGCATGAGCTCGGAACGGATGGCACAGGCGGCGTGACGTTCCCCTCCCCCTTGAGGGGAGGGTGGCCGCGAAGCGGCCGGGTGGGGTCGCCGGTGAGACGCTCGGCCTGTCGCATTTCGAAACCGACCGAGGTGCGGAGCGTTGCGATGCTCCTCCTAAGGCGCACCGTCAGAATTGGGTTGGCGCACTGCGTTGGCGACCCCACCCGGCCCTTCGGGCCACCCTCCCCTCAAGGGGGAGGGGGACGCCGGCGCCTACCCTTGGCCGGCGTGCATCGTGCTTTCGGTTCAGCCGTTATCCCGCGCCTTCAGCTCCAGCCGCCGCGCGTGCAGCACCGGCTCGGTGTAGCCGTTGGGCTGGATGCGGCCTTTGAAGACCAGGTCGCAGGCGGCGAGGAAGGCGATGGACTTGTCGAAATCCGGCGCCATCGACCGGTAGAGCGGATCGCCTTGGTTCTGGCGGTCGACGATCGCCGCCATGCGTTTCATCGTCTCCATGACCTGCTCGGGCGTGCAGACGCGGTGATGGAGCCAGTTGGCGATGTGCTGCGAGGAGATGCGCAGCGTGGCGCGGTCCTCCATCAGACCGACGTCGTTTATGTCAGGCACTTTCGAACAGCCGACGCCCTGGTCGATCCAGCGCACGACATAGCCCAGAATTCCCTGCGCGTTGTTGTCGAGCTCCTTCTGGATGTCTTCTGGCGACCAGTTCGGCCGCACAGCGACGGGCACGGACAGGATGTCGTCGAGTTTTGCCTTGGGCCGGCTCTTCAGCGCCGCTTGCACGGCATGGACGTCGACCTTGTGATAATGGGTGGCGTGCAGCGTCGCCGCCGTCGGCGACGGCACCCAGGCGGTGTTGGCGCCGGCCTTGGGATGCACGATTTTCTCGGCCAGCATCGCCGCCATCAGGTCGGGCATCGCCCACATGCCCTTGCCTATCTGGGCGTGGCCGGCCAACCCACATTCCAGCCCGATGTCGACGTTCCAGGCTTCGTAGGCGGCGATCCAGGCGGCCTGCTTCATGTCGCCCTTACGGATCATCGGGCCGGCTTCCATCGAGGTGTGGATCTCGTCGCCGGTGCGATCGAGGAAGCCGGTGTTGATGAAGACGACGCGTTCTTTCGCGGCGCGGATCGCCTCCTTGAGGTTGACGGTGGTGCGCCGCTCCTCGTCCATGATGCCCATCTTGATGGTGTTTTTGGGCACGCCGAGCAGCGCTTCGACGCGGTCGAAAATCTCGACGGCGAAGGCAACTTCGTCGGGCCCGTGCATCTTGGGCTTTACGATGTACATCGAGCCGGCGCGAGAATTGGCGCGGCGCCCGTTCACGCCGATGTCATGCAGCGCGATCAGCGCCGTCAGCGCCGCATCCATGATGCCTTCCGGCACCTCGTTGCCGTCGCGGTCTGATATCGCCGGATTGGTCATAAGGTGGCCGACATTCCTGACCAGCATCAGCGAGCGGCCGGGCAAGGTCAGCGTGCCGCCATCGGGCGCGGTATAGGTGCGGTCGGGGTTGAGCCTGCGGACAAAGCTCTTGCCGGCCTTGGTGATCTCCTCCGCCAAGTCGCCCTTCATCAGGCCGAGCCAGTTGCGGTAGACCAGCACCTTGTCCTGCGCATCCACTGCGGCGATCGAATCCTCGCAGTCCTGGATGGTGGTCAGTGCCGATTCCAGCACGACATCGGCAATGCCGGCCGGATCGGTGCGGCCGATCTGGTTGTTGCGGTCGATGACGATTTCGATGTGCAGGCCGTTCTTGGTGAGCAGCACGGCTTCGGGGTCGGCGGCATCGCCGCGATAGCCGGCAAACTGTCTGAGGTCGGCAAGCGTGGTGGCGCCGGCACCCTCGCCGAGCCGCAACATGCCGTTGGCGACCGAAAGCCCGTTGACGCCGGCCCATTTGCCTGTGGTGAGCGGCACCGCCTCGTCGAAGAAGCTTTTCACCCAGGCGACGACCTTGGCACCGCGCGCCGGATTGAATTTGTTGCCTCGCTCGGCGCCGGCCGTCTCCGGGATAGCGTCGGTGCCGTAGAGCGCATCGTACAGCGAGCCCCAGCGCGCATTGGCGGCGTTCAGCGCATAACGCGCGTTCATCACCGGCACCACCAGCTGCGGCCCGGCAACCGAAGCGATTTCCGGGTCGACATTTTCGGTGGTCACGCTGAACGCCGGCCCCTCGGGCAGCAGATAGCCGATCTCGCGGAGGAACGTCTTGTAGGCCTCCATGTCGACGGGCGCGCCATGGTCGCGATACCAGCGGTCGAGTTTGTCCTGCATGGCATCGCGCTTTTCGAGCAGCGCCCGGTTTTTTGGCGAGAGATCATGGACGATCGCCGAAAAACCGCTCCAGAATGCCTCCGCTTCAATGCCGGTGCCCGGCAGCGCCTCGTTCACGACGAAATCATGAAGCTCGCGGGCAATCCGCAATCCGGCGATCTCGACGCGATCGGTCATCAGGGCTTCTCCAGACGAAAGGCTAGGCCGGGCCTTTGGCATGTCACGGTGGCAGGGTCAATTCAGCTCAGGGTGAAGGTAGGGCGTTTTCGCTGCCGATCTCCCCCTTGAGGGCCCCTTGTGGGGGAGATGGCCGGCAGGCCAGAGGGGGTCGCCTCGCGGGAAGTGCAACCTCTTCTTTGCACCAAATCGCGTCGCGCTTCATGCGAGGCGACCCCCTCGGTCGCCTTCGGCGACATCTCCCCCTCAAGGGGGGAGATTACGCGCTCACACCGCAATCCTTGGCCGTCCCGACGCCACCGCCACGACATGCGCCTCGATGAACATGCGCTGGCCCTCTACTGTGGAGACGCGGAACTCGCTGGCGATTTCGATCTCGGCGCTGTCGGTGCCAGCGTCCTTCGCCCGTCCAGCGGCAATCGCCCGCACATCTTTCTCCGCTGCGGCGATCGCCGCTGCTTCGTCGTTGAAATCGCGCACGCTTTCACCGGAGGCGACGCGGAACAGGCCTTCCTTGGGCTGGCTGACCCGCGCCTCGGCCGAAACCCGGACCTGGCCGACGACGGCGCCGAGCGCGTTGGCGACATCGGTATCCTCAGGCACCATGCAGTCATTGCCGACCAGCTCGGCCAGGCCGGCATAGTGCAGCGGCGCCGAGGCGCCGAGGCCGATCACCGGACGGTCGAGCGCGACGCTCAAGCGGGCGATGCCGGGATGCGCGTCGACGGCGCGCTGGACCAGGGCATGGGCGACGGTCGCCGCGCCATCCAGCCCGTCCTCGGCAAAGGCGGTTTCGAGGATGACTTCGGCCGACAGGCGGGTCAGCGCGGTCAGCACCCGTTCCGAGATCGCCTCCGGCGAGGCGGCGATGAACTGGCCGCGGCCGTCGCGCCTGCGCGCGAACAGCTCGGCACCCAGACGCGCCGCGGCCGCATCCCAATTGGCCTGCCTGCCCAGCACATGCGCGGCGTCCGACGGCGTGAAGCCGGCGACATGCACCAGCCCGCGCGACACCAGCCGGTTCAAGGTGGCGTTCTGGGCATTCGAGGTCAGCAATCTGTCGAGAGCCTGCGGCACGGCACCAATCAGCTCGTAAAGCTTGGCTTCGGCACCGGTCAGTCCGGCCGCCAGCCGCTCCGGCACGCCGGTGCGCACCGCGAGGCGGCCATCCATGCGGCCGGGGTTGGGTGCGCGCAGCTGGCGTTCGAGCTCTGATGTGACGGCCTCGCCATGCATCAAGCCGGCCAGCGCCAGCGGCACTAGGCGGCGCGGGCCGAGCAGGATTCTCGGATTGAGCGCGCCGTCCTCCAGCGCCACTTCGGAATCGCCGCCGAGGCCAAAGGTGCGCATGGCGACGGCCTCGACCATGGTGCGGAACCCGCCGACGGTGGCGCCTTCCGGATCGAGCCGCGGCCGGCCCTTGTCGAGCACGGCGACGTCGGTGGTGGTGCCGCCGATATCGGAGACCACGGCATCGTCGATGCCGGTCATGTGGCGGGCACCGACGAGGCTGGCGGCCGGGCCGGACAGGATGGTCTCGATCGGCCGCTGGCGGGCAAAGGCGGCCGAGACCAGAGCGCCGTCGCCGCGCACCACCATCAGCGGGGCGGCGATGTTGCGCGCGGCCAAAAAGCCTTCGGTTGCCGCGACCAGCCGGTCGATCATCGAGATCAGCCTGGCGTTGAGCAATGTCGTCAGCGCCCGGCGCGGGCCGCCGAGCTTGGCCGACAGTTCGTGGCTGGCGGTGACCGGCAGGCCGGTCCTGTCGCGGATCAGGTTCCGCGCGCTTAGCTCATGCGCCGGGTTGCGGGTGGCGAAATAGGCGCAGACGGCAAAGCCGGACACCGACTTTTCCAGTTCCGGCAAAGCTGACTCCAGCCCGGACAGATCGAGCTTTGCCGCATTGCCGTGGACATCGTGGCCGCCGGGGCAGAACACCACGGGATCGGTGCCGAGCGCCGCCTTCAGCCCGTCGCGGGCAAGGTCGCCCTCGGCAAAGCCGATCATCACCAGCGCCACGCGGCCGCCCTGGCCCTCGACCAGCGCATTGGTGGCTAGCGTCGTCGACATCGACACCAGTTTGATCGCTGCCGGGTCGGTGCCGGCCATTTCGAGCACCGCATCGACCGCGCCGGAGATGCCGACCGCCAGATCATGGCGCGTGGTCAGCGCCTTGGCCTTGGCCAGCACCTTGCCGCTTGGCCCGCCGGCCTCCGACCACAGCACGGCGTCGGTATAGGTGCCGCCGGTGTCGATGCCGAGGAACAGGGGTGAGGGTTTGGGCTTGGCGGTCATATTTGGGTCCGGAGAATTCGTCTCCGCCCCTTAGCGGATATGAACGGGCCGATAAAGGCACGAGCGCTGGGCCAAGGCAGCGTAATCTCCCCCCTCGGGGGGAGATGGCCGGCAGGCCAGAGGGGGTCGTCTCGCGTGGAGCGCCGGCATTCTCTGGCCGCGATGGCGTTGGCGTCAGGACGCACCGACCCCTCTGTCGCCTTCGGCGACATCTCCCCCTCAAGGAGGGAGATAGCGGCGGCCCCTACCCCACAAACCCCACGCGCTTGTGCGAGCCATCGCAGAACGGCTTGTTGGCGGAGTGGCCGCAGCGGCAGAGGAAGGTGCGTTGCGTGCGGTCGACCGTGTGGCCGGTGCCGGTGACGATTTCGACATTGCCTTCGAGCTTGAGCGGGCCGTTGGTCGTCGGTGTGACGGTCAGCGGGCCATCCCGCACCTCCAGCGCCGGCGTGTCCTTCAGCGCCGGCTCGCCGGTGGCGATGACGCCAGCCTTGGCGTGGCTGCCATCGCAGAACGGCTTGTTTTCCGAGGCGCCGCAGCGGCACAGCGTGGCGCGGTAAAACGTTTCGCCGCCCAACACGATCTCGGCATGGACGGCAAGCGGACCGTTTTCCCTTATGCGCACAATGTTGACCACCGGCGGCTGTTCCTGTGGCCCGCCATCCTTGCGGACATAGGTGATGGCGCCGGACGGGCAGGCTTCGGCGAGCGCCACGATCTTCTCGACGCTGGCCGCATCCGGATGGATCCACTGGCCGGGGGCGTTGGGCACGAAAACATGCGGATCGCCAAGCACGCAGTTGCGCGAATGGATGCAACGTTTTCCCGAAAAGCCGATGTCGATGTTCTCGCCTTCGACCACTGCCATGGGTGGGTCTCCTGTCGGACTACGCTATGGCGACAGTCAGGACGACGTCAAGGCAGCATTCTCCCTCTCGTGAGGGCCGACCTCGGGCACGGCGGTAAGGGAATTCGCATTTTTTGCTCGCAGCACCACATTTTGTTCTTGCTTTGTGCCGGCAGCTATGCTACTAATTTGCGTATGGTGCTAATTGGCTCCAACGACCCGCCTGCCGAGGCGGGTTTTTTGTTTCAGCTTTGAAATTCCGTTGCCGGCCTGCACTCGCGGGACGGCCCTCTCCCCCCTCGAGGGGGAGATGGCCGCGCAGCGGCCAGAGGGGGTCGGCACGACCGGACTCGGCCTGCTGCTGCAGAACAGGTTGGCGCTCTATGCGCGGCGACCCCCTCTGTCGCCTTTGGCGACATCTCGCCCTCAAGGGGGGAGATCTGCCACGTCACGGAACCAGATCGATTTCCTCGGTCTCGCCGCCACTGCAGGTGTAGCAGCAATCGTCGCACTTTTCCGTATTGCCGGGGCCGACGCCCCAATAGGTGTTCTCGTCGCCGTCGACCCAGGCGCCGTAGCAGATCGATTCGCCGTCACTGCAGGACAGCGGGATCGACTTGGTCTCGCCATCGTTGAGATAGTAATCCTGATTGTTGCCCGGCCAGACATGATCGCGGTCCTGGCTGTAGAGCTCGACGCGCATGGCGTTCGGATGGCTGTTCTTGATCTCGAAGGTGACATCGCCGGCATGCGCGACGGGCGCAAACAGCGTGACAATGAACAGCGACGCAGCGACGCGGCGCCCGAAAGCGTAGGACGACATGATGATTTCCCCCCGGAATGAAGCGGCCTGCCCGGCCGCGAGGGGGAACATGGCATGGCGGCGGGATGGGTGGAAGGGGTGCGCCATTTGCACATCGCGAAAGCGCAGCGTTGCCAAGGAAGACCCCTCTCCGGTTTGCTTCGCAAACCACCTCTCCCCACTTCGTGGGGCGAGGAAATGCCAATCACCGAAGCCTCACAAGACCTGGGTTCCTCGCCCCCACAAAGTGGGGAGCCGCGAAGCGGCCGGAGAGGGGGCGGTCCGACTGGCCTCACCGGCTGGGCTTCAGCAGCGTCCAGATCCAGCCGATGAATGTGAGCACGAGGAAGGGATATCCGGCAGCGGGCAGCGGCGCCGAGGTCGGCAGCAAAGGCGCACCCCACAGGATCAGGCCGGCCGAGACGACGAACAGCACAGCCGCCACGACAGCGGTAAGCGGCATCCACGGCGCGAAGGTTTTCGGCGCGCTGACCATGACCAGCGCCGCCGCCCAAAGCGAGATGCCGCCGACATAGGAGGGCACGCTGGCCTCAAGCCCTGCCGCATTGCCGGCCAGCAGCAGGCTTTCGCCGGCGAGAAAGGTCAAAAATCCAGCCGCCACCCAGTCATTGCCCTGCCGCTGATATTTCATCGTCAGCAGCGCGGTCGCCACCACGAGCGCCACGCCGTCGATCGTCCAGAGCGTTTCGCGAAGCTCGGCGCTCGCCACGAAGGTGCCGGCGAGGCCCAGAGCGCCGCCGATGGCGAGGCCGATTGCGGCGACGATGTCCAGAGTGGAAGGCATTGAGACCTCCCTTCCAAGCCAAAGGATACTTCAGGATTGGGCGTTCTTAAAGAGTGGGCTTATGCGGGCCGAAATCAACCATTTCGTGAACGGCCCGATGCCGGGAAGATTTTCCCCAAATAGCGCTGTCACGGATTTCGAGCGGCGCAGTATTGCCGGGCGAAGTGAACGGAACGAGACGGAGGCGTCGAGAGGTGCCATTCCTTTCGGGCGATGGTATGTTTCGGGTTATTTTGACCGATACAGCACACCCACGGAGCGGAAACACGTGTCTAACCGGACCACGGAGTTTCCCCACAGTTGAAATTGCAGAAAATATCTTGAACATCCGCGATATGGGGACGAATCAAATCGAAAAATTGAGCGATGCGTGCTTCGCTTCAACACGATCCGAGCGGATTTCTGAATATAAGAACCGCAAGCAGGCATTTGACTATCAGAGAGTCAGCCCCGCGTCTGTCGAGGAATTTAAAAGCCAAGGGTGGGAATTTGACAGATCCCTGAAGACGGGGACGCGTCTACGTCGAGCGAAATCAAGTGAGGAAATGTTAGAGAATCGATTTTGGTCAGTTCTCTACTTACTTGGATTTGAACGTCTTAACCTCGGGCATGATCTGGCTTTGCCGATCGAGGCGGACGGCGGGCGCACGTCTAAAACGATAAGTGTGCTGGGAATAGACGAGGACACAATTGTCGTAGCTGAGTGCCGGACAGCCGAGAGCTTAAAGCGGAAAAGCCCGTTCAGTGTGGTTGCCGATCTTGATGTGCACAAGCGATCAATAGCGAACACCCTGAGGAGGTTCCTTGGCGAGGGTTCAAACAGAAAGATAATCTGGTGTGTAGTTACCGCTCATATTCGCTGGGCGGACGGAGACCTTGAGAAGGCCAAGGAAAAACAAGTGCACGTTCTGCGAGAGCAGGAGCTGAGGTACTTTCAAGAGATTGCGAAAACGCTGGGGCGAGCAGCAAAGCACCAGTTCGTTGCCGAATTTCTAAGCGGCCAAAAAATCCCTGCACTAGCAAATAGACATGTTTCTGCCTCAAAATTTAAGCTTGGGGGTCGAACAGCATATGCTTTTACCATACCTGCAAAGGACTTGCTTAGGCGGGCATTCGTCAATCATCGCGACCTTCGAGATCCGTCTGGGGCCCCTTCGTACCAACGACTGATCGATTCCAGGAGAATAAAGGCAATTGCCGCCTTCCTTTCGAAAGGAGGATACTTCGCGAACTCCATTATCGTCAGCTTTCACACGCCGGTTCGATTCGACCAAAAGGACCGCGACGAAGATGCCGATGTGCGATTTGGTAAGCTCTATCTACCGGACTCATATAAAACCTGTTGGGTGATCGACGGGCAGCACCGACTGTACGGGGCTTCTTTGATGGAGGAGGGACGGGACCCAATTATACCGGTTGTTGCTTTTGAGAAGCTTCCCGCCACCGAAGAAGCTATTCTTTTTACGACGATCAACAAGGAGCAGAAGCAGGTTCAGCCCCGCCTGCTTGATGAGTTGGATGGCGAATTGAAATGGAACTCAGACGATCCTGAAGAGTCGGCGGGGGGAATAGCGGCTCGATCACTGGATCAACTTAGGCATGAGATTGCAGGGCCGTTCGAAGATCGTTTTGCGCCACCCGGTGTTCCAGCCACCAAAAACCAAGTTTTGACCTTGCCTCAAGTCAAACAGGCTCTCTTGAAAAGCGGGTTGTTGGGGCGACGCTCCAACCGAGATGATTCATACCTACCGGGCGCCCTAACCGGTGGCAGCAGAAAATCTACGCTGGAAAATACCTCCGACTTTCTGAGCGGCTATTTTAGCGCTGTTCGAGCCGCCAATGTCCCCAGATGGGAAGGGGGGCCTCAGCAACTGCTTTGCTACAATCCGGCGATCCAAGCCCATTTGAGGCTTTGTGGGGAGGTCGTGCGCCATTTCAATCTGAAACTAAAACTCGACCCGCACGAGATGGAGCCCCAAGCGCTCGTGTTAAGGATCGTGGAGTTTGGTAAGTCGCTTTTTGATTTCATCTCGGACAGCTCTGACGAAGCCTTTAAAGAGCGGTTCTACGTTCCGTTTGGCTCCGGGGGGCCAGCTCGCTATTTCTACAAGGCGGCAGAGCTGGTGAGTCGAGATCACACCGATTTTGAGCCAGATGGGCTGAAAGAATATTTGGCCGGTACGAACAAGGAACTACGAGAAGAATGTGACCGATTGGTTTCGTGGATCACAGACGAGGTTCACAGCTTCGTAGTTAGGCGGCTAAAAGAGCAGTATGGCTCAGACTTCTTTAATGCAGGTATTAAGAATAAAGAAATAAAAAAGAAGGCTTACGAAAAGAGCCTGGATGACCCCACTGGCGCAAAGCCGCTTGAAACTTACCTGGATCTTCTTGAATTGAAAAAGATTGTAGAAAGTTCGGAAAACTGGCCTTTCTTTAAGGAGAGCCTGAATTTTCCCCTCCCGATACAGCCCAAGGGCCTTGCAAAGAATCTAATTTGGCTGGAGGACTTTAACGAGGTTCGCAAAGTATGGGCGCATCCTTATAATCGTGCTTATTCTGAAGAGGACGTGGCTCTCCTAAAGTTTATAGAATCTGAACTTAGAAAAAGGCTGATTTGATGCTTCTCCGTGCACCAAATTCGGTCATCTCTCCGCTTAAGTGGGCTGGTGGCAAGAGGTGGCTAGCCAACCGCCACCGGGAACTGTTCCCCAACCATTTCAAGCGATATTTTGAACCCTTTCTAGGCGGTGCGTCGATCTTTCTGGGGCTGCGACCTCAAAATTCGATCTTGTCTGATGCAAATGCCGAACTGATTGCAATGTATCGAGCGATTCGCGATGACTGGTCATCCGTAGCAGAGCAGTTGGAATCGCATGCTGGGCTTCACAGCGAATCTTATTATTATCTTCAACGAAGCTCGCCTCCAGACGAGCGCTTCGCCCGGGCTGCGTGGTTTCTATACATGAACAGAGCGTGCTACAACGGTCTATATCGCGTCAATAGGAGCGGAGAGTTCAACGTACCTAAAGGTTCTAAGTCTGAAATATTGCTGAAGACCGACGATTTTTCGGCCGTTTCGTCAGCGTTTTCCGAATCGGAACTTATCTCGAAAGATTTCGAAACCATCGTCGATATGTCTAGCGAGGGGGATTTCGTCTATCTAGATCCACCATATACTGTAAAACACAATTACAATGGATTTAATAAATATAATGAAAGACTCTTTTCGTGGTCGGACCAAGAACGACTCGCAAAGTCTGTACTAAAAGCTAAAGGACGAGGAGTTAAATTAGCCGTTAGTAATGCCAATCACACTAGCGTGTTAGAGCTCTACAAAACATTTGGTGAGATAGTTGAACTTACTCGCCATAGCACTATCGGTGGGCTCAAGGCGTCGCGCGCTTCCATCACGGAGATTTTTGTGCGCGTGGGCTACTGAAAATAGGCCTCAATCGCCCATCTTCAGCGCCTGGATAAACGCTTCCTGCGGGATGTCCACCTTGCCGAACTGGCGCATCCGCTTCTTGCCCTCTTTCTGCTTGTCGAGCAGCTTGCGTTTGCGTGAGACGTCGCCGCCGTAGCATTTGGCGGTGACGTCCTTGCGCAGCGCCGAGATGGTCTCGCGGGCGATGACCTTGCCGCCGATCGCCGCCTGGATCGGGATCTTGAACAGATGATGCGGGATCAGCTCCTTCAGCTTCTCGCACATCTGGCGGCCGCGCTTTTCCGCCGCCGTCCGGTGGACCAGCATCGACAGCGCATCGACCGGCTCCTCATTGACCAGGATCGACATTTTCACCAGGTCGCCTTCCTTGTAGTCGGTCAAATGATAGTCGAAGGAGGCGTAGCCCTTGGAGATCGACTTCAGCCGGTCGTAGAAGTCGAAGACCACCTCGTTGAGCGGCAGATCGTAGATCAGCATGGCGCGTTTGCCGACATAGGAGAGGTCGGCCTGAATGCCGCGCCGGTCCTGGCAGAGTTTCAGGATACCGCCGAGATAGTCGTCGGGGGTGAGGATGGTGGCGCGGATCCATGGCTCCTCGATGGCCGCAATCTTGACCACGTCGGGCATGTCGGCCGGGTTGTGCAGTTCCTTGACAGAGCCGTCGTTCAACAGCAGGCGGTAGACGACGCTAGGCGCGGTGGCGATGAGGTCGAGATTGAACTCGCGCTCCAGCCGCTCCTGGATGATTTCAAGATGCAGCAGGCCAAGGAAGCCGCAGCGATAGCCGAAGCCGAGTGCGGCGCTGGTTTCCATTTCAAAAGAGAAGGACGCGTCATTGAGGCGCAGCTTGCCGACGGCGGCGCGCAGATCCTCGAAATCGGCGGCGTCGACCGGGAACAGGCCGCAGAACACCACCGGCTGCGCCGGCTTGAAGCCGGGCAGGGCTTGTGCCGTCGGGCGCTTGTCCTCGGTGATGGTGTCGCCGACGCGGGTGTCGGCAACCTCCTTGATCGAGCCGGTGAAGAAACCGAACTCGCCGGGGCCGAGTTCGTCGACATTGATGCGGGCGGGCGTAAAGACGCCGGTGCGCTCGACCAGGTACCTGGCGCCGGTGCCCATCATGCGGATGGTCTGGCCCTTCTTCAGTACGCCGTCGATGATGCGGACCAGCACGATGACGCCGAGATAGGCATCGTACCAGGAGTCGACCAGCATCGCCTTAAGCGGGGCCGCGATGTCGCCCTCGCGCGGCGGCGGCAGATCGTTGACGATCGCCTCCAGCACATCGGGAATGCCGAGCCCGGTCTTGGCCGAGATCAGCACGGCGTTGGAGGCATCGATGCCGATCACCTCCTCGACCTGTTCGCGGATGCGCTCGGGCTCGGCGGCGGGCAGGTCGACCTTGTTCAGCACCACGACGATCTCGTGGTTGTTGTCGATCGCCTGGTAGACATTGGCCAGCGTCTGCGCCTCGACGCCCTGCGAGGCGTCGACGACCAGCAGCGAACCTTCGCAGGCAGCGAGCGAGCGCGACACTTCATAGGCGAAGTCGACATGGCCGGGCGTGTCGATCAGGTTGAGGACATAGTCCTGTCCATTGTTGGCGCGGTATTTCAGCCGCACCGTCTGCGCCTTGATGGTGATGCCGCGCTCGCGCTCGATGTCCATCGAGTCCAGCACCTGCTCCTTCATGTCGCGCAGCTCCAGCCCGCCGGTCGACTGGATCAGCCGGTCGGCAAGCGTGGATTTGCCATGGTCGATATGGGCAACGATGGAGAAGTTGCGGATGTTCTTGATCGGCGTGGTCATGCGGCGCGCTTTAGCAGGGGCACGCTACATCGGCAAGCGGCGGGGCGCGGGTGCGGCGGCGGGGCGGCAAAGTCGTTAAACTTTGATCCATGAGATTAGAGCATAGTTCGCGCCCGGCGTGATAACCCACCGGTCTATCGCCGTTTCGGGGGATCGGAATGCCGCTGTCAGCACGCAAATTTCTCAAATCGGTGAGCGGCTCGTTCGCGCCATTGCTCGCCATCTTGCTTATCCCGATGGTTGCCGCATTGGGTTTTTCCATCGACTATACCTCTGCGGTTTCAACCAGGGCATCGATGCAGAACGCCCTCGATGCAGCGTCGCTGTCGATCACGACGCTTGCGACGACCACGACGTTGGCGGACCGCCAGGTAAGCCTGCAGGACTCATATCTGGCCAATGGCGGGCAAGGCACGGCCAAGCTCGACAGCTTCGTCGTCGCCACCGACGGCGCCGCCAGCATCAAGGCTTCGGCCGGCTTTGCCATGCCGACGAATTTCATGCAGATCGCCAGGATCAACACGGTGCAGGTCGGCGTTGCGTCGGCAGTGACAAAGCGGCCGGCATTGGTGGAGGCCACGTTCAAGGTCGACAAGATCTCTGGCTGGTGGGACAAGACGGTGACGCTCTACGGCACCAAATTCGGGGACATGGTGGCCAACAAGCTGATGAGGATCTCCTACGCGTACAACAGGTTTGGCGATCCCAAAGGCTACGGGACGTCCTCTGTTTACGCGATCAACGGAACGACGGAGACGCTGGTCCAGAAACAAGTATGCACGACCGTCACGGTGACCAGCTTCTATGGCTTGCCCACCGGCACAATCACTCAGATCAGCGGTACCAGGAAATACGCAACCACCTGCGTCAACACGATGTATCCCGCGACCGGCGCCGGTGCGGTGATCGACGTGAAGGACATGGATAACCTGTCTCTGGAGATGAAGATTCCGAATCCCAATCCTGGTCTTGGCGGCGGCTATCTGGCGTCGGGCACGAAAGAAACCCTGCGATCGGACGATCCGGCCACGTCCGACCGATTGTTCATCGACAAGGTCAAGACGCTGGCCAATACGACTGTCGACATCTTTGAGGCCGTGCCGTGCGGCATCACCAGCAGTCAAGCGTGGGAAGATGGCGGATCACTTACCAACAACACCATAGACGATGCCGATTTTTCCTATTTTGTGACCGGCAAGTGCGCGTTCAACAAGCGGCCTTCGGAAACCGTGCTCACACAATAGGGGCGACTTGAGTGCCGATCTCCCCCTTGTGGTCCTCAAGGGGGGAGATCGGACATCGCCTCGGCTTTCGCCAATGCTCTAGGAACTCGGACTTCTCCTCAATCACGAAGCGGTGATGCTGTAACGAAGCGTGCGTCGGCGGCGAAGTGTGGACATGACACGATGTCTGCGCAGGAGAAATGCGATGCCCGGATCGACAGCGAAACGCAGCACAGCCCTGATGGGGCTCGCCGCGGCACTGTTTTCCGCGACTGTGCTGTCGGCAACCAGCGCGGCCGCCGGCGAGACGCTGACCGTCGTAGAGCTGTTCACCAGCCAGGGCTGCTCGTCCTGCCCACCGGCCAACGCCAATCTGATCAAGGTCAAGGACCGGCCCGGCGTGCTGGCGCTGTCCTTCAACGTCACCTACTGGGACTATCTCGGCTGGAAGGACACATTCGGCAAAGAAGAATTCACGCAGCGCCAGGTCCGCTATGAACCGTCGCTCGGCCGTTCCGGCCCGTTCACGCCGCAAGTGGTGGTCAACGGCAGGGCCGATGCCGTCGGCGCCAGGCCGGGCGAGATCGAGCAGCTGATTTCGAGTGGCGGCCACGGTGACGGACCTTCGCTGTCGCTCGCCGGCGGAAAGGTCAGCATCGGCGCCGGTCCGGTGCCCGGCGGCAAGGCCGACGTCTGGCTGGTGCGTTACGGCAAGGGCGTCGTCGAGGTGCCGGTGGCGCGCGGCGAAAACACCGGCCGCACGCTGCCGCACGCCAATGTCGTGCATTCGCTGACCAGGCTGGGCAGTTGGACCGGCGACGCCACCGCACTGCCGCTGCCGGCGGCGACGGGCGGCCTCAGCACAGCGGTGCTGGTGCAGGTGCCGGGCGGCGGGCCGATCCTTGCTGCCGCTACGAACTAGAAACCCTGCCGAAATTTTCACAACGCGCAGCGGCGCCGCCGCATGCGATCAACCCTGCCAGAACCCTAGGAGATCATCATGACCAATCGTTTGACCAATCGCCCGACCCTGGCGGCACTCGCCTTCGCACTTTGCTCGACGGCGCTGTTCGCAGGAGGCGCGGCGCGGGCCGAAGATGCGATGAAGCCGGCCATGGCGACAAACGCCATGAAGCCGGCAACGGATGCCATGAAGCCGGCCGGCGCCATGGCCGCTGACGCGATGGCCACGACCGCGATGAGGGCGGGCGATCCGATGAAGGCCGACTGCATGAACAAGGCCCCCGCCGAGACGGACGCCATGAAGAAAGCCGAAGCGACCAAGGCCTGCGATGCCATGGCTCCGACCAAATAGGCGATGCGCACAGCAATGTGAGAGCCCGGCGGACCTATCCGTCGTATAATCCAAACCAGCATCATGGGAGATCAGACATGACCGGAGCCGTGAAACGATCGTCGATTTTCGCAAAAGCAGCACTTGCCGCGCTCATCCTCACGGCCGCCGCGGCCGTATTCTGGCAGACGCCGGCAGTCTCGGCCGAAGACGCGGTGGTGATCCCGCCGCCGGCAATGGACGAGAAGGCCACCGCCGGCACCGAAAAGGCGGTCTTCGCCGGCGGCTGCTTCTGGGGTGTGCAAGGCGTGTTCCAGCACATCAAGGGCGTCACCAGCGCCGTTTCCGGCTATGCCGGCGGCGACCAGGACACGGCCGTCTATGAAATGGTCGGCACCAGCCGGACGGGCCATGCCGAATCCGTCGAGATCACCTACGAGCCGTCCAAGGTGACCTACGGCCAGCTGCTGCAGGTGTATTTCTCGGTGGCGCACAACCCGACGCAACTGAACTACCAGGGCCCGGACACGGGCACCCAGTACCGTTCGACGATCTTTGCCGAAAACGACGCACAGAAAAAGATCGCCGAAAGCTACATCGCCCAGCTCGACAAGGCCAAGGTGTTTCCCAAGCCGATCGTGACGACGCTGGAGACCGGCAAGACCTTCTATCCGGCCGAGGACTATCACCAGGATTTTCTGACGCTCAACCCGACCTATCCCTATATCGTCTACAACGATTTGCCCAAGGTCGAGAACCTGAAGCGGCTGTTCCCCAACCTCTACCGCGAAAAGCCGGTGCTGGTGCTGGCCGCTAACAAGAGCTGAGCTTTTGCAGGGCCTGCTGATCTCCCCCCTTGAGGGGGAGATGGCCGGCAGGCCAGAGGGGGTCGGTTCGGTTGGCGCGACGCGGTCCGGCATATCGAGGAAGACGAAGCTGGCACTCCACGCGCGGCGACCCCCCTCTGTCGCTTTCAGCGACATCTCCCCCTCAAGGGGGGAGATCAGCAGTTTCCGCGCTTCGCACTAGTCCCCCTTTTTCCAAGGCAGGCTCCAGCGCACCTTCTCCAGCGTCGCCTTTGCCTCGGTCGAGTCCGGGTCGGGCTCCGTCTCGCGATAATGCGCCGAGCCCTCAGGCGGGTAGGCAAGTGTGTTGTTGAGGGCGAATTTGTCGATCTGGCTGAAGTCGGGGAAAGGCAGGTTTTGCGCCTCGCGCCAATCGCTGACCCTTTTCTCCGCGGCGATGCGTTTTTCGTCGTCGACCGGAAGGTCGGTGGCTCTGTATTCCAGTGACGAAGGGAAGGCGAACTGCGCGCCGGCATCATCCATGATGTTGATCATGGACAACAGGATGTCCTCGCGGATGGCTTGAAAATCGGCCACGTCGGCGGTTTTGATATAAGTGAACACGTCGATATCGAGCGAATAGGCGCCGAAGCCGGCAAAGCGCACGCGGCACGGCTCATCGATGACGCGCGGATGGGCAATCAGCAGCTTGCGCAGCTCGGCCAGGACGTAACGTAGCTGATCGGGCGTCGTTTCGTAGCGCAGCTGTAGCGTCGTCGCGAACCGGGTGCGGTCGCGATGCGCGTAGTTCTCGATCTGCATGCCGGCGAAATCCGAGTTTGGCACCGAGATGATCGTGCGGTCGAGCGACCGGATGCGGGTGGAGCGCATGCCGATATGCTCGATCGTGCCGGACTGGTCGCCGAACTTGCAGAAGTCGCCGACGCTGACCGGCCGATCGGCATAGAGCGTCAGGCCGGAGAGGAAGTTCTGCAGCGTCGGCTGCGCCGCCAGCGCCACCGCCAGACCGCCGATGCCGAGACCGGCAATGACGCCTTCGTAGGGGATGGCGAGCACTTCGGCCAGCAGCAGGAAGGCGACGACCAGCACGGCGACGCGCGCCACGCCGGTGGACAGCGAAATCAGCGTGTCGTGATAGCCGGGCACCTGCCACAGTCCACGGTAATGGTCGGCGACCTTGCCGATCAGGTGCCAGACCACCGGCACGGCGCCAATCACGACCAGGCTCCAGGCGATTGCCTTGACCGGGGCGGCGACCACTTGCGGCAGACCGAGCGGGCGCAGCGTCAACAGCAGGAAGAAGCCAAGCACGATCGAGCGCACCGCCCATTCGACGATGCGGAAGAAGGCAGGGCTGTCCGTCCTTCGCACAAACAAGGAAATCAGCGCATTGGCGATGAAACCGAAGACGATGCCGGCCAGTGCGGCAAGGCCGAGCATCGACCATTGCCAGCGCTCCATCGGGCCGGCGCGGGTGAGCAGGCCGGGGCTGATCTCGCGGGCGAGGCCACGGGCGATGAAGAACGGGTCGGTGCTGGCGAAGGCGGCGAATTCCGGCGCCACCGGCACGTCTTCGACATCGGCGTAGAGCGCGCGGATGTGGGCGAGCGTCTCGGGCGTGAACTGCCAGATCTTGCCCTTCTCAGTCTCGACCGGGCCGATGACGATGTTGCCGGCGGGATGCTCGAAATAGACGAAGGGGGTGTTGCTCTTCGGATCGTCGGGGATCTCCTGCCAATAGACGTAGCCGATGCGGTCGATGACCTTTTTGAGATAGCGCTCGAGCAGGAACGCCTCGTCGCCACGCACCGCCTGACTGTAGTTGCGCAGGTCGAGCGCCGCCTGGGCCGGGTCGCCGGCTTCGGTGAGGCCGCTCAACAGTACCTTGAACGTGTCGCGCGGCGAGGCGAGCCTGCTCGGATCGTCGACCATGTCGACGGCTTCGCCACGCGCTTCCTGGAATTCGGCGAGCTTTGCCTGGAGCTGGCCAAGTGGCGGCCCGACGATGAACCAGTCGCCATTCTTGCGGCGAAAAGTGACGGCGAAGGAGACCCTGGTGCCGTATTGCGGCAGCGTCGCCGTCACCTCGTCGCCGGAAATCGCATCATGCGGCAGGCTCCACAGACGGAACGTCGCGTTGTCGATGACGGTGAACAGAAGCTTGGTGTAATCGGGCATGTTGAGGCCGCCGCGGTCGGCCTCGGTGACGTCGACGAGACCCGCTGCCAGACCGGCAAGACCCATGCCGCCGCCGGTGGCGCGCGGCACATTGTCGGCGCCGCTCTCGTTCATCGTCTGCAGGAACGAGCGCATGGTGCTCATCGGGCTCGACTGGTCGACACGGACGTCCTCGACGGCGCTGACGCGCACACCTGTCCACCATTCGGCGGTGGCGGCATCGAAGCGGCCCATGAAGCTGCCGCCGTCAGGCGATTGGACGAAGGTGAAGGCGCCCTGGCGGTCGCCTTCGAACCAGTGGCCGACAAGCTTGTCGCCTTCGGCCTTGGCCTCGATACGGCCGTTATAAAGCGGGTACACGCCCTTTACGTCAGTGCCCGTCTGCTCGAACTTGATCTGGGCGCCGCCGCCGCGCCACTTCGTGTCCCACACGCCCGTCCAGTTGGCCGCGTCCTGGGCATGCGCCTGGGGCATGGCCGGCAGCAGGCCGGCAAGCGCGAGTGCGCCGATCAGCGCGACCGTCCGGATCAGCAAAAGCAGCAGCCGATCCTGTCCTGCCGCAAAAAAGGGGTTCATTCTGTTGCCCTTCTTCTTGCCGGTGATTCTGCTGGTCCGGCCAGAGAAGGTTATTCCGCTTGAAGATGAATATTCTGTTTCAGGCTGCGACTGCTATGCCGGTCAGTCATAGGTCAGATCCGTCGCCTTGCCGGCGAACACCCGGTAGGCAAAGAACGAATAGAAGATGATGATCGGCAGCACGACGACCGTCCCGACCAGGATGACGGCCAGGCTTTCGGGTGCCGAAGCAGCCTGCCAGATGGTCAGCCGGTCGGGCACCACGAAGGGGTAGAACGACCAGGCGAGGCCGGCAAAGCCGAGCGTGAAGATCGCGGCCAATGTCAGGAACGGGAGCAGCGCGTGGCGGTCGCCGGGTTTCGGCAGATGGAAGGTCTGGCGCCACAGCCACAGGAACAGCACTGCCGACAGGATCGGCAGCGGCGACAAATAGAGCATGGCCGGCCAGACGAACCATTTGTCGAAAATGCGCGCGCTGGCAAAGGGCGTGGCCAGCGATACCGCGACCATGCCGAGCGCGGTCAGCACCAGCGCCGTCCGCAGCCACAGCACCGCCTTCTTCTGCAGATCGCCTTCGGTCTTATAGATGACCCAGGCCGCTCCCATCGCCGCGTAGGCCGCGGCAAGGCAGAGCGCCACCAGCGCGCCGAAAGCGACGCCGCCAGGGCCGACGTCGAGGCCGAGCACATAGACGCCGAGCATATAACCTTGCGCCAGCGACGCGACGACCGAGCCGAGGAAAAAGATGCGGTTCCAGCGGTGCTTCCTGCCGGCCGGTACCTTGGCGCGGAAATCGAAGGCAACGCCGCGCAGGATCAAGCCGACCAGCAGCACGAAGACAGGAATATAGAGCGCGGTCAGGATGGTGCCGTGCGCCAATGGAAAGGCGACCAGCAGCAGGCCGACCGCCAGCACCAGCCAGGTCTCGTTGGCGTCCCAGAACGGGCCGATGGCGGCGATCATCGTATCCTGCTCGGTGTCTTCGGCTGCGGCGAACAGGATGCCAATGCCGAGATCGAAGCCGTCGAGGATGACGTAGATCAGGATGGCGAGGCCCATCAGCCCGGCGAAGATCAGAGGCAGCAGGGTCGGCCAGTCGACGCTCATGATGTTTCTCCTGGTTGCGCAACCGGCTGCGACAGCGGCCTGTTCATGACGCCCGGTAGCGGCGAGGTGTCACCATCCTTCGCCGCCTTCAATGCCAGATGCACCAACACGCCGAGATAGGCGATCAAGAGCAGCACATAGAGGATGAGATAGACCGCGAGCGACAGCGCGACATGGCTGCCGGCGACCGGCCCGACAGCTTCGGCGGTACGCAGCACGCCGGTGACCAGCCAGGGCTGGCGGCCGATCTCGGTGGTGTACCAGCCGGCCAGCGTCGCCAGCCAGCCGGACAGCGCCATCGGCACCATGACGAGCGCCAGCGGCTTGGGCAGGCCGTGGCGGCGCTTGAGGAAGAAGGCCGCCGACCAGGAGACGGCGAGCATCAGGAGGCCGGTGCCGACCATGATGCGAAAGCCCCAGAACACCGGAAATACCGGCGGATGGTTGCCGGCATAATCGTTCAGACCCGGCACGATGCCGCCGGCGCTGTGCCTGAGGATGAGGCTGGCGCCATCCGGAATGGTGAGCTCGAACCTGTTCTGCTTGGCCGCTTCATCGGGAAGAGCAAACAGCACCAACGGCACGTTGGGACCGGTGTTCCAGTTGGCTTCCATGGCGGCGATCTTCTGCGGCTGGTGTTCCAGCGTGTTGAGGCCGTGCTGGTCGCCGGCAAAGATCTGGATGGGAATCAGGATAGCGGCGGTGAAGACGCCGGTGCGCAGGGCCTTCCACATCGATTCCGAGCGATCGCCGTAGAGATAGCGCAGCGCCGACAGGCCGGCGATCAGGAACGAGACGGTCAGCCCCGAAGCAAGCAGCATATGAACGAGCCGGTAGGGCATGGACGGATTGAAGACAACGGCCCACCAGTCGGTGGCGTGCGCAACACCATTGCGCATCTCGAAACCGGCCGGTGTCTGCATCCACGAATTGAGCGCGATGATCCAGAAGGCGGACAAGGTGGTGCCGCCGGCCACCAGCACCGTCGCCAGCGTATGGACGCGGTTCGAGACGCGGCGGAAGCCGAACAGCATGATGCCGAGGAACGCCGCCTCGAGGAAGAAGGCGGTCAGGATTTCGTAGGCCAGCAGCGGGCCGGCAATGTTGCCGACCGTCTCCATATAGCCCGGCCAGTTGGTGCCGAACTGAAAACTCATGGTGACGCCGGAAACCACGCCCATGGCGAAGGACAGCGCGAATACCTTAACCCAGGTGAAATACGCGCGCATCCAGGCGGAATCGTTTGTCGCGTTGTAGCGGAGCTTGAAGAACAGCAGCACCCAGCCGAGCGCGATGGTGATCGCCGGGAACAGGATGTGGAACGAGATGTTCGCGCCGAACTGTATGCGCGACAGAATGAGCGGGTCCATGGCGGCTCCGGCTGCTGCTTGTTTGTTGAAGGATAGGCTTGATGCACCGGACGGTCAAAGCGGCGTCCCGCCGCGAGGCGGAACGCCGCAGTGCGGTTAATCTGCTTTTGCGTGGAATTTGGCTGGACGACCGGGCAGGTGTTGCCTATTCCGGCGAACCTCGATGTCCAGAACTGTCGGGAGCGCCATTGACATCCGGATTTGCGGACCGACATTCAGCGGATTAAACCAACAACTCTGTTTCAAGCAGTCGTTTTCAGCCATGCAGCCGATCATCTCGATTTCCGGGGTCTCCAAGACCTACGCCACCGGCTTCAAGGCGCTGAAGGAGATCAATCTCGACATCGTGCGCGGCGAGATCTTTGCGCTGCTCGGGCCGAATGGCGCCGGCAAGACAACGCTGATCTCGATCGTCTGCGGCATCGTCAACCGCTCGTCGGGTTCCGTCACCGTCGACGGCCATGACATCAACCGCGACTACCGTGCCGCGCGCAGTCTGATCGGGCTGGTGCCGCAGGAACTGACCATCGACGCCTTCGAGAGCGTGTGGGCGACGGTTAACTACAGCCGCGGCCTGTTCGGCAAGCCGGCGGACAAGGCGTTCGTCGAAAAAGTGCTGCGCGACCTGTCGCTCTGGGACAAGAAGGACGCCAAGGCGATCACGCTGTCCGGCGGCATGAAGCGCCGGCTGATGATTGCCAAGGCGCTGTCGCACGAGCCGCGCATCCTGTTCCTCGACGAACCGACGGCAGGCGTCGATGTCGAGCTGCGCCAGGACATGTGGGCGATGGTGCGCCGGCTGCGCGAAGACGGCGTCACCATCATCCTGACCACGCATTACATCGAAGAAGCCGAGGCGATGGCCGACCGCGTCGGCGTCATCAACCGCGGCGAGATCGTACTGGTGGAGGACAAGGCCGAGCTGATGCGCAAGCTTGGCCGCAAACGGCTTGTGCTGGAACTGCGCAGTCCCCTGGCCACCGTTCCCGATGCTTTTTCGCACTACGCGCTGGAGCTTTCGCCGGATGGCGGACAGCTGACCTATACTTATGACAACCAGAGCGAACGGCCGGGCGTCGCCTCGCTGATCCGCGAGCTCGAGGCGGCCGGCATCCAATTCCGCGACATCGATACGGAAAACAGCTCGCTCGAGGAGATCTTCGTCAATCTGGTGAGGAAACCGGCATGAACCCGCGCGCGGCTATGAATCTTCATGCGGTATGGGCGATCTATCGGGTGGAGATGGCGCGCGCCCTTCGCACTGTGCTGCAGAGCATCGTTTCGCCGGTGATTTCGACGTCGCTCTATTTCGTCGTCTTCGGTTCGGCCATCGGCTCGCGCATCACCGAGATTGACGGCATCAGCTACGGCGCCTTCATCGTACCGGGGCTGATCATGCTGTCGCTGCTGACGCAATCGATCTCCAACGCCTCTTTCGCCATCTATTTTCCGAAATTCGTCGGCTCGATCTACGAATTGCTGTCCGCGCCGGTGTCCTATCTGGAGATCGTCATCGCCTATGTCGGGGGCGCGGCGACAAAGTCGATCGTGCTTGGCCTGATCATCCTGGCGACGGCCTCGCTGTTCGTGCCGCTGACGATCGAGCATCCGTTCTGGATGCTCGCCTTCCTGGTGCTGACGGCGGTGACCTTCAGCCTGTTCGGCTTTATCATCGGCATCTGGGCGAAGAGCTTCGAGCAGCTGCAGCTGGTGCCGCTGCTGATCATCACGCCGCTGACCTTCCTCGGCGGCAGCTTCTATTCGATCAACATGCTGCCCGGCATCTGGCGCACGGTGACGCTGTTCAACCCGGTGGTCTACCTGGTCAGTGGGTTCCGCTGGAGCTTCTACGGCAAGTCCGACGTTTCGGTCGGCGTCAGCCTCGGCATGACGGTGGTCTTCCTGCTCATCTGCATAACGATCGTCGCCTGGATCTTCAGGACCGGCTACCGGCTGCGCAACTGATCGAACGGGCCTCGTCCAGGCGAAGCAGCCTGATCGATCGACCTTTCCTTGCCGAAGGCGATAGGCCTGCGCCCGATGCCTGGAGCCCGCGCTTGAATGCCTCGATCTTGCTTTTCATGCATTGTTATATATCATGTTATCGATGTTCATGGGGATGAATTGGCCTATGGAAGACGTCATACGATCGCTTGGCTTTCTGTGCCTGGGCAGCAGGCTGAAGCGTATAGGCGAGCAACTGCAAGCGGAGGCGCAGCGCCTGCTCGACAGGCTGGATATCCCGGTTCAGGCGAGCCAATACCCGCTGCTGGCCGCGCTCGACAGGCTGGGTCCGCTGTCGGTCGGGGAACTGGCGCAATCCCTTGGCATCGCGCAGCCAGGCGTAACGCGAAGCGTCTCGCTTCTGGCCGAATTGGGACTGCTCGAAGTCAGTCCGTCGACCGATGACCAGCGGCGCAGGATCGTCTCGCTTACTCGGGACGGGCGGCGGCTGGTCGATGTCGCAAAGCGCGACGTCTGGCCTTGCATCGAGAACGTGGTCGCGGATTTGTGCGCAGGTTTTTCGGGGCCGCTTCTTGAGCAGCTGGCTGCCATCGAGGACGGCCTCGCCGCTGCCCCTCTCGACCGTCGTGTAAATAAGCCTGAGGGTGCCGCGCAATGAGACATCTGCTCGACCGCCCTATCTGGAGCGCGCTTCAGACGCGACATCGGGCCTTCGCGGAGGGTGACAACCTCGCCATGCGATATCGGCCGTCGATCGTCCCTTTCGCCGCCACTGGTGCGGACGACCCGGAAAGCCTGCGGGCGCTCGAAAACCTTGTCCCCCCGGGCGAGAGTGTGATCCTGCTTCAAGCGGACGCGATTGCTCTGCCCACGGGGCTTTTCGCGACTTCGACCGCAGCCGGGGTTCAGATGATCGCCGAGCAGCCATTGCAGATCGTCTCCGACCCGCGCGTGCATCGTCTGACCCGAGACGATGCTGCTGAGATGCTCGCCCTGGCATTGCTCACCAAGCCTGGCCCATTCACGCTCGAAGCCTTGAGCCTGGGCGATTTTTGGGGTGTGAAGATCGAGGGCAGGCTTGCGGCAATGGCCGGCGAGCGCATGAAGCAACCTGGCTATACTGAACTCAGCGGGGTGTGCTCACATCCGGAATTTCGCGGCGGTGGCCTAGGAAAGCTGCTGTCCCTGTTAGTGGCAAACCGGATAGTGGCGCGCGGCGAAGTTCCCTATCTCCACGCCTATGCCAGCAACGCCGCGGCCATAGCGTTATACGAGTCCATCGGCTTCAGGTTGCGAAGCACAATGAATGTGGCCGTGGTTCAGCGCACCGAATGATTAGTCGGCGCATGATGCGCAGCATGGATGCATCCCGTATCGGAAGGAAGGATTTCGTACCGCCGAAATCCTTCCTTGAGACTGCAAGACCTTGCTGCGTGTCAGACCGCGATCTTGCCGCCGCCTTGCCTGGTGATGGCAACGACCGCCGGGCGCACCGGCATGTCCGGCTTGAAGTCGGGCCAGCGCGTCGACAAATCCTCATAGTAGGACGGACGGCCGAAAGCCTCCCAGTCCTCGCCGCCGTCGCCCGGATGCTGGACGGCAACGAAGGCGGTCTGGTCGTCCGGCGCAAACAGGGGACCGCACATTTCGGCGCCGATCGGCACGCGGAAGAACAGCTTTGATGTCGCCCGTGCCGTCCCCTCCGTATCGACAGCCCACAGACCATCGGTGCGGCCGGTGGCTTTCGGGCCTTGGCCGTCGGTGGCGACCCAGAGGCGGCCAGCCGAATCTACCGTGCAATTGTCCGGCATGCCGAACCAGCCATTGGCGGTGGTTGCGGTCGAGAAGGTGGCGCCGACGTCGGCCACAGCGGGATCGCCGCATTTCAGCAGGATTTCCCACCTGCCCTTTGTCGCGGTGAAATCACCGCCGTCCTCGACGATCTCGATGATGTGGCCAAAGGCATTTTCGGCACGCGGGTTGGCAGCGTCGACCTGGTCGGCCTTGCGCTTCGAATTGTTGGTCAGCATGACATAGACCTTGCCGTTGGCGGCATTGGGCTGGATGTCTTCCGGGCGGTCCATCTTGGTGGCGCCGAGCAGGTCGGCGGCGCGGCGCGTCTCGATCAGCACGTCGGCCTGGCTGGCAAAGCCGTTCTCCGCCGTCAGCGGCCCTTGGCCGAAGACGATCGGCAGCCATTCGACCGAACTGTCGTCGGCAAACTTGGCGACATGCAAGGTGCCGTCGTCGAGCAAATCCATGTTCGCGGCGCGGTCGTCCGGATTGAACTTGCCTGTGGTGACGAACTTATAGACGTAGTCGAAGCGCTCGTCGTCGCCGAGATAGAAGACGACACGGCCATCCTTGGCGACGATCGATTCGGCGCCCTCATGCTTGAAGCGCCCCATGGCGGTGCGCTTCCTCGGCACCGAAGTCGGATCCTGGACGTCGACCTCGACGATCCAGCCGAAGCGGTTCGGCTCGTTAGGCTCCTTGCCGATGTCGAAACGGCCGTAATGCGCTGCCCATTCATAGGCACCTTCGGGAATGCCGAGGCGCTTGTAATTGGCCGCCTCCCTGTGGCCCTGCGGCAGCTCGCCCGAGAAATAGCCGTGGATGTTCTCCTCGGCCATGACATAGGTGCCCCACGGCGTGACGCCGCCGGCGCAATTGTTGATGGTGCCGATGACCTTCGTGCCGGTCGGATCGGCGCTGGTCTTGACGCGGTCGTGGCCGGCGACCGGGCCGGAGAGCGCGATCTCGGTGTTGGAGGTGATGCGGCGGTTGAGCTTGCCGTCGCGAACGACCTGCCATTTGCCTGATACCTTGCGTATCTCGACGATAGTGCCGCCATGCGCGGCCATCTCGACATCGACTTGCTCCTTGCTGAGGGGCGCCTGCTTGGCTTTGCCATCGACGATGGTGACGAGACCCGGAAACATCAGGTGCGGATTGGTGTATTCGTGATTGACGACCAGCAGGCCGTGCTCGGCCGAGCCGTCGATCGGGATATAACCGACATAGTCGTTGTTGTAGCCGAATTGTCTGGCCTGGGCTTCCGCCGACTGTTTTGTCGGATCGAATCCCGGCGAATCGGCGAACAGCGGATCGCCCCAGCGCAGCAGCACGTCGGCGTCATAGCCAGGTGCGACGTGATGCTTGTCGTCGATGCCGGCCTCGAGCTCGTCGAAAGCGAAGGCGGAGCCTTTGGCGGCGCGGGCGTTGTCGGCGGTGATCAGCGCCAGCGGGCTGACGGTAGCGGCTATGGCCGAGACGGCAAGCGAACCCTTGAGGAAGCCGCGGCGCGAGAACCGCGCGGCGATGATCTCACCCATGGTGCGGTTGTCGGTGGGATTGGCTCCTGGCCCATCGTTTTCCTCGAGCAGGCTGGTGCGGAAATGGGCGTCAGGGGTGCGATGTTCGGTCATAGGGCCTGCCTCTGGCTGGATGGATTGCTGGAGCGTGTTGCCTTGCCAATCCGGTATTACCGGCAGGTCACAGTTTGATGACATGCCGGCTAAATTGCCACCTGCGATTTCGTCTCCAACATCGGCCCTGCTTGACCGCGACCGGCGCTTCGGAAACAAGAGCTGCGGCAGGCGGTAGGGACCGCATCGGGAGGAACAAAAGTGAGTTTCTGGGGACTTGGGCAGCTCTGCGTCTCGACGGTGATCTTCCTGCTGGCGGCGATGGCCGCAAAACAGTGGGGGCTGGCGCCGAGCCTCGGCAAGATCGTGCTGACGTTGGCGCTCTACTCGCTGGGCAATCTGATCATGCTGAGGCTGATCCGTGAATTCGGCATGTCGGTGTCGTTCAGCCTGTCGGCGGTGATCCAGCTGGTGTCGGTGAATGTGGTGGCGCTGGTCTTCTTCGGCGAGCGCGTCAATGCCTTGCAGGCAACCGGCATCGTGCTTGCCATCGCAGCTGTGGCGCTGATCACGCTCGGGCCCTATCTGCAAAGGCTGTAACTGCGATCGGGCCGATGAAGAAGATTGCAAGCAGACTGCCCAACTGGCTGGAGTTCCCGGTTCTGCTGGCCGGGCTGGTCATTGCCGGCGGGCTGTGGGGGTTCGAGGAGCTGATGGAGCTGGCGCGGGCCACCACGCCGCATGCCTTCGACACCGAAATCCTGCTTGCCTTCCGCAAGGCCGGCCAGCCCGACAATCCGATCGGACCGGCGTGGCTGGAAGGAGCGATGCGCGACATCACCAGCCTCGGCAGCGCCAGCGTACTGCTGCTGATCACGGCAGCAATGATCGTCTATCTGCTTCTTATCCGCAGGCCAGGCGCGGCGCTTCTCATGTTCGTCGCGGTAGCGGGCGGCCAGCTCCTGTCAAGCGTGCTGAAATTCGACATCGACCGGCCGCGCCCCGATCTGGTCTCGCATCTCGCCGATGTGGCATCGCTTTCGTTTCCGAGCGGCCACGCCATGCTGTCGGCGGTGACGTATTTGACGCTGGGCAGCATGGCGGCGCGGGTTTTGCCCGGGCGCACAACGAAGATCTATGTACTCGGGCTGGCGGTGCTGACGACAGTAGTGGTCGGCATCAGCCGCATCTATCTCGGCGTCCACTGGCCGTCCGACGTATTGGCCGGCTGGTGCGCCGGCTTTGCCTGGGCGATGCTGTGCTGGCTTGCGGCACGGTTCCTGCAGCGATGGCTTGGGCGGGCCGACGGCACCTGACTCAAATCAGCCTGTTGATCAGGCCATGACCGCAGCCTGCCAGCAAGAAAACCATCGACAGCAAGGCTGTCGAGGTCGCCAACGCTTTGAATATTTTCACCCGCTCATCCTTTTGAAGTCGTTCCTGTGAAGTCGGGATCGCAGCGGATGTCCCGCCAAACGATGCCGAGGTTTGTAGCATGACAGCGCATCGGCTGGCAAAGAGTGCTGCATGTTTGGAGGCAGATCATCAATCCTTGGTGCAGGAAGACGTCGCCGACCACGCCAGCGCAGGAACTTCATCCTCGACTGTTCGGCCGTGCCGTTCTTCGATTCGACGGCAGCCAATGTCATCGAGGGCGCGGGCCCACAAGGCGAGCCGCGCCGGCGTTCGCTTCATTATATCAGGCGCTTCACCGCAGGATACGCCGCGTGCTGATCAACCACGGCGTCAAGCGGCCGCTGGTGACTTATGCGCCTCGATCACGGATGCGCGGGCGCAGCTGAGGAGAGCCGCGCCCGTCGCCTGAACTGGCAACGCCGGCTTAGTCGAGGCCCAACGCTGAGACCTCGCCCTCGTTCATCAGCGGCACGAAGATTGTCGACCTGCCGTCGGTGCCGATGTCGGCGCTGCCCGGCTTGAACGTCGCAACCGCTTGCGGCGTGCCGCCGGCTTTGTAGCGGTAGAGCGTGCCGGTCATATAGGCAGTGGCGTAGATGCTGCCGCCGATGGCAACGACGCCATCGAGGTTGGCAAACTTTTCCGCGCCAGCCAGTGGCGAAACGGCCTTGGTAGCAAGATCGACCGAGAGCAGGCCGCCCGGCTCCGCGGTGCTGAAGTCGGGCTTGATGCCCTTGCCCCAGGAAGCGACGATCAGCCGGCCGCCATCGGCGAAGATGCCATTCGGCGAAGCAAGCGCCGCATCCCTGACGAACAGTTCGGGCCGGTCGCGGTCGATGCGATAGATCGTATCGGCAAGCATATCCGTGACGTAGACCTTGCCGGATGCATCAGCGGTCATGTCGTTGAGAAAGACCGCGTTCGGCACGTCGATCGTCGATGTTAGCTTGCCGCTTGCGAGGTCGACGACGCGCACATGGGTGAGGTCGGCGACGTAGAGTTTGCCGCCCACAATCGCCATGCCCTTGGGCGCGTCCATGCCGTCGGTCCAGTGTTGCGTGACGAGCTTGCCGTCCATCGACAGGATCGACAGATAGCCGTTGCCGTCGGCTTCGCCGGGATTGCCGACGATGTTCGAGACGACAACGCGCTGGCCGGCGGCGTCGAACAGCGCCGATTCAGGCTGCTCGAGGCCGCCGGTGCGCCAGAGTTCAGCGGCCTGAACTGCCGGCGCGGCGGCGATGCCGACCAGGGCGAGAAGTATCGAGGTGAAGCGGCTCTTCATGGCTAGTCTCCTGTAATGGACTGGCGGAGAGCTAGGCCTTTCGATACTTTTCGGGAAGAGCTATCAGGACTAGTACCGAAGGCTGATACCAAATCGTGCAAAAGAGGTGCATCCCATGAACGGCCTGATCTTCGAAGCGCTGAAGCGGACGCTTAAGGCAAAGGGCATCACCTATCGCGTCCTCGCCGAGCGGATGGGTGTTTCCGAGCCGACGGTGAAGCGCATCTTCCACGAGCGCAACTGCAAGCTCGACCGGCTGATGGAGATCTGCACTGCCGCCGGCGTAGAGTTGGAGAACGTGCTCGGCTCTATGAACAGAGGACCAGGACCCGCCAACCAGATCGCGCCGGAGATCGAGCGCAAGCTCGCCGGGCGGCCGGCACTGCTGTTCGTCTTTGTCATGCTTTCCGAGAAATTCACGCCCGAAGGCATCATGCGCTCACAAGGGCTGAGCGAGGCTTCGATGTTCCTCTATCTGCGCGAGCTCGAGGAACTCGGCCTGGTCGCGCTCGGTCGCGGCCTGTCGGCAAGGCTGCTGATCGAGGCGCCGATCCAGTGGAATTTCGAGGGGCCATTGCGGCCGCTGTTCGAGACGACTAACAAGAATTTCATCGGCTGGGCCATCACCCATCTTGAGCGCGAGTCGACGTTCGTCAGCTTCTCCAGGCGGATGCGGCCGGAAACGGCGGAAATGGTCAGGCGCGAGGCGGAGGAATTGGCGGAGCGCGCCAAATTGCTTGCTCATCACGACCAGCACACGACGCCTGAAGACCGACTGGTCGGCTACAAATGGACGTTTGCGTTCGGCGCAACGCCGTTCCCGGTGATCATGCCGATCGGGCCGCATCCGCGCGACGCAGGCGCACGGACGGACGATCGAGTTGCGGCTGCCGCAAACGGACGACGTCTGCCGGCCTAGGTCAAAATGCAGAACGACCGAGTCCGGGCTGTTGGCGGCAGCCAGTCTGACTGAGCTTCTTACCCCTGAGTATCGGCCGCAAACCGGTTCTCAGAAGGTCCCCTGCTCAAACACAAGATCGAGCGGCTATTCGGCGGTCTTGTTCGCCACCTTGTCATCCCAGACCATCTGCCGGTAGTCGAAGCCGTATTCCAGCGTCGGCTTGACAATACGGAAATAGGGCGACAGGTCGAAATCGCGCGGCGTGTAGAGCGAGTGATGGCGGATGTGCAGGATTTCCCTGCGCGAAAAGCTCGACTGGGCCGAGGCACGGCCAGGCGCCCGGGTAATCTCCGGCAGGATCGGGTAGCGGATCAGGCCATACGCCTCGGCGATCAGCGACGAGCAGATGGCGCGCGTCGGGTCGCCGGAACCGAAAGCCAGCATGCGGCGGCGCCAGCGCACCGGCACCGGCGGCGTCGGCAAGAAGTAGCGCAGCATGTCGAATATGTTCCTGAGATCGTATCTGAGACCGAGCCTGCCGATCATGAACGCGACGACCGCTTCGCGATCGTCCGGAGCCAGGCCACTCGCCCGGCAGATGCGGGTGTTGTAGCTGCGATAGCGCGACAGCGGCACGGCGATGCAGCCATCGCCGAGCGTGACCTCGATCAGGCGCCGCCGCTCCGATCCGTCCTCCGGCTCCGGTAATGCATCGCCGATATAGAAGGCGGCATGCGACCAGGTCGACTGGGTGAGGTATTTGATCGCCGCCGAGATCTTCTGGTTGCCTTCGATGAGCAGGATGTCGCCGGGCTCGAGCGTGCGGCGCAACGTTTCGGCGTCCGACGGCGTGTAAGGCTCGTAGCCGGACGATTCCTCCTGCAGCCGGCCGGCAAGCCAGCGGCCAAGTCGGTCCAGAAGCGTGTCGCCGGGCTCGGTCATGCCAGACGGCGATTACCACAGGGCGGCAAGTTAGACCATGATCAGCCCACGCCAGGCGTGCCGGCGTCTTCGTGCGCAACTGTGAGATCTTCGCGCGCCTTACGGGCGAACTTCCTCGTCGAGCGCTTCGGGCTGTCGCCGAAAAGCTCGGCCGCCTCGGCGAGGCAGGTCTTTTTCAGGCTCTTTTCCGAACGCTTCAGCAGCTTGGCAAGCAACCGCGTCTCTTCAGCAGGACCGAGTGGCTGGTCCTCGGCATCGAGAAGCGCGCGCATGACGAACACATCGTGCAGCTCGCCGAGCCGCTCGCCCAATTCGTCGACGGCCCTGCGCCGCGTTTTGATCGGCGTCGGCCACAGCCGGCCGAGCAGCGACAGGTGCATGCCATGCGTCTTGGCCGCCTTGCGCAGGTCGTGAAAGTCATCGGCTTCGCCGCGCGAAGCCGCCCTGTCCAGCGCTTTCCTGGCGCGGCGCAAAGTGGTGCGCGCGCCTTCGGCGAGCACGTCGGCAGCCTGCTCCGGCTGGTCGGGCAGAGCGAGCTTGTCGATCCGGGCGACACCTTCCTCGCAAGCGGAAATCGCCGCGCCTATCGCAGCATCGAGGCCTGCTCCGCCATGCAGTTCATGCTGGCGCGCGACGAGCCTGTCACGCACGGCACCGAGGCCATCGGCGGCACTTTGCTCGGGAAAGCTTGCCGCCAGCCGGTCGATTGTTTCGACCAGCGCGGTCGCCTCGCGCGGGCCGGCAAGCAGGGCCGCCACCTGGCGGTAGCACCGATTCTCCGTCACGCAGAATGTTTCGTCTCCGGAACGGACAAGGCGCAGCAAGGCGCGGACGTTCTTCAGCCGTTTGCGGCATTTGTGCAGCCCCGGTTCGGGCCTGTCACGCGCCGCGTTCAGATGGTCGATTACCTTGCCGATCTCCTCGGCGAGGATGCGCCTGACCTCTCCGGTCAGCGACATGCGCGGATCGATACGAAAGCTCATGCGACGATCTCCGGAATCCCCCCAAGGGCGAGCGACGCGTTGTAAAATCTCGGCTCGCCGGTGATTTCACGGCCGAGCCAATCTGGCAGCATTTCGTCCTGTATATCATCCGGCGTCTCGAGCTCGGCGATCACCAACCCCGCAAGCGTCCCGCCGAAGACATCGACTTCATAGCGATAGCCGCGATGTTTAACATGGTGGCGTGTCTTCTCGATGACATGTCCGATGGCAAAGGCCTGCATCTCCTGCGCCTCCGCCAAAGGTACCGGATATTCGAATTCATCGCGCTCGCGTGCCTGGCTGCCGAACTTGAGCGTCAGCTTGGCGGCCGCATCGTTGCTGATGCGGACACGAACCGTACGGCTGGGTTCGGCGACAAGATAGAATTGACGGATATGAATGTCCGCCTCGACCATTGCCCGCCATTCCTCACCTGAGACCAGGAATTTACGCTCGATTTCCTTGCCCATGGCCAGGCACTAAAGCGCGCACGGCCAGAGTTGGCAAGCCGCTTGACCGCACTTGACTTTAATCATTCGATTGATTAAATTGTTGGCCATGATCAAATCGCCCAGCGCCAGCGGCCTTCCTCATGAGGCGCCCAAGACCGCCGCCGATATGACGCGGGCGGCACTTGTCCGCGCGGCGTTGAAACTGTTCGGACGGCAAGGTTTCGACGGCACCTCGACGCGCCAGATCGCGGCGGAGGCCAAGGCCAATATCGGCTCGATCGCCTATCATTTCGGCGGCAAGGAAGGGCTCCGCAACGCGGCGGCCGACTACATCGTCGACACCATCCAGACCGTTGCCGGCCAGGCGATCGGCAATCTGCAGGCGCCGGTCGCGGCATTGGCCGACACCGAGGCCGCGCGGGCACATTTAGCCGTCGCACTGGAGCGGATGGTCGCCTTCATCGCGGCAAGGCCGGAAGCCGGCGAGATTGTACAGTTCGTCCTGCGCGAGCTGTCGCATCCTACCGCGGCGCTCGACCGTATCTATGACGGCGTGTTCGAACCGGCGCATAACCGGTTCTGCCTGATCTGGGAACAGGCGACGGGCGAGCCGGCCGAGAGCGAGCGCACAAAACTCACCGTGTTCACGCTGATTGGCCAGGTCGTCTATTTCCGCATCGGCCGCGAGGCGGTTATGCGCCGCATGGGCTGGCGCGAGATCGGCAATGACGAGGCCGGAAAGATCGCGGCGGTGGTGACGGATAATCTCAGCGCGATTTTGGCTCGGCGCGATTTGGCTGTCCGGAAGGATCGTGGATCATGAGCCTGCTCTGTTCTTTGCCGCTTGCCGCCCAGCTTTTCAGCGCCTGCGCGCCGGGAGCACCGCTCGCCGTCGGCTACGTCGAGGGCGACTACGTCCTGCTCGCGCCGATCGAGGTGGCGCAGGTCGAGACGATTGCGGTCAAGCGCGGCGACCGCGTCGCGCCCGGCACGCCGGTGGTGACGCTGGAAAACGCCGACGCCAAGATCGCCATCGCACAAGCCGAGGCGGCCCTTGCGCAGGCCCAGGCGCAACTTGCCGACCTGCAGGTCGGCAAGCGGCCTGAAGAGATTGCGGTGCTCAAGGCGCAGCTCGACATGGCCAAGGCGCAAGCCGCCGACGCCAAACGCCGTTACATCCGCGCCAGCGATCTGTTCAAACGCGGCACCGGCACACAGGCCGACTACGACACGGCTTCCGCGACGCTGGAGACGGCCAACGCGCAGGTCGGCCAGGCGGAGGCCAATCTCGCCGTCGGCGGCCTGCCGGCACGGCCGGAGACGATCAAGGCCGCCGACAATCAGGTCAGGCAGGCGCAGTCGGCGCTGGAGCAAGCGCAATGGCGGCTGTCGAAGCGCGTGCTGACGGCGCCCTCGCCCGGCCGGGTCAACGATGTCATCCGCTATCCTGGCGACACGGCCGGGCCGACCGCGCCGGTCATCTCCATGCTGCCGGATGGCGCGGTGAAGCTCAGCGTCTATGTGCCGGAAAGCGCGTTCTCCTCGGTCGACGTCGGCACGCTGCTCAACGTCCGTTGCGACGGCTGCGGATCGGGCGTGAAGGCTCGCGTCAGCTACGTGTCGCCGGATCCGGAATTCACGCCGCCGGTGATCTACTCGCTCGAGACCCGGCAAAAGCTGGTCTATCTGGTCGAAGCGCGGCCGGAGGGCGACGCCAGCGCATTGCAGCCCGGGCAGATCGTCGACGTCGATCTGGCGGACATCGGAAAATGAACGTCATCGACGTGCACGGCCTGGTCAAACGCTTCGGCGACAAGACCGTCGTCGATCATGTGACTATGGCTGTGGCCGAGGGCGAGATCGTCGGCTTCCTCGGGCCGAACGGCTCGGGCAAGACGACGACCATCCGCATCATGTGCGGCTTGCTGACGCCGGATGAGGGCGAAGGCACCGTTCTGGGCTTCGACATCCGCACCGACAGCCTGCGGATCAAACGCGAAGTCGGCTACATGACGCAGAGATTCTCGTTCTACGAAGATCTCACGATCGGCGAGAATCTCGAATTCGTGGCACGGCTCTACCGGCTGACGCCGCTCGACGAGCACGTTGCTAAGACGCTTGAGGAGCTCGGCCTGACATCGCGCAGGAACCAGTTGGCCGGCACCCTGTCCGGCGGCTGGAAGCAGCGGCTGGCGCTGGCCGCCTGCATCATGCACAAGCCGAAACTGCTGCTGCTCGATGAACCGACGGCGGGCGTCGACCCGAAAGCGCGACGCGAATTCTGGGACGAGATCCACCGGCTGGCGAGCGGCGGCCTGACCGTGCTGGTCTCCACCCACTACATGGACGAAGCCGAGCGCTGCCACCGCATCAGCTACATCTCCTACGGCAAGATGCTGGCCACCGGCACGGTCGAGGACGTGGTGAGGAATGCCGGGCTGACCACCTTCGTCCTGCAAGGGCCACGGCTCGATCAGGTCGCTGCCGCACTTCATGGCCGCCCCGGCGTCGACCAGGTGGCGCCGTTCGGCGCGACGCTGCATGTCGTCGGCTCCGACAGGACGGCACTTCAGGCAGCGCTCGCCGATGTCGAGAAAGAGCACGAGGGCGTTACGGTGACGCCCGGCGAGACCAGCCTGGAAGATGTGTTCATCCAGTTCATGTCCGGTTCGAAGGACAACATGGGATGAAAAATGGGATAGACAGCATCTTTTCGTTCGCCAGGCTAGGCGCGCTGCTGATCAAGGAGTTCATCCAGATGCGGCGCGACCGCATCACCTTCGCCATGATGCTCGGCGTACCGCTGATGCAGCTGGTGCTGTTCGGCTATGCCATCAACAACGATCCGAAGAGCCTGCCGGCAGCGCTGGTGACGATGAGCAGCGATCCTTACACGCGGGCCATGGTTTCGGCGCTGCAGACCACCGGCTATTACCGCTTCGACCATGTTGCGCAAAGTGCCGCCGAAGCCGAATTCCTGATGGCGCGCGGCGACGTCGCCTTCGTCGTCACCATTCCCGCCGATTTTGCCCGACGGGTCGAGCGCGGCGACAGCCCGCAGATCCTGATCGAGGCGGATGCGACCGACCCGGCCGTCGCCAGCGGCGCCATCTCGACGCTCGGCACGGTCGCCAATCAGGCGCTGCTCAGGGCACGCGGTATGCAGGAGACGGCGGCCGAAGCTGCCCGGGGCCAGCTCCAGGTGGTGGTGCACCGGCGCTACAATCCGGAAGCCGTCTCACAATACAACATCGTGCCCGGCCTGCTCGGCGTCATCCTGCAGATGACGATGGTGATGATGACCTCGATCGCGCTGACGCGCGAGACCGAGCGCGGCACGATGGAGAACCTTCTGGCGATGCCGTCCAGCCCGCTCGAGATAATGCTGGGCAAGGTGCTGCCCTATCTGGCGGTCGGCGCCGTGCAGGTGCTGGTGGTGCTGGCAGCCTCGAAGCTTCTGTTTGCCATCCCCTTCACCGGGTCGATGTCGCTGCTGTTGACGGCGGTCCTTATCTTCGTCTTGGCGCTGGTGCTGCTCGGCTACACGATCTCGACGATCGCCCGCACGCAAATGCAGGCCCTGCAGCTCACTTTCTTCTTCTTCTTGCCGTCGATCATGCTGTCCGGCTTCATGTTTCCCTATCGCGGCATGCCGGACTGGGCGCAGATTTTCGGCGAGGTGCTGCCGCTGACGCATTTCCTGCGCATCATCCGCGCGGTGATGCTGAAGGGCGCCGAGCTGCCGGCGGTGGCAACGGAAATCGGCTGGCTGGTGGTGTTCGTGGCGCTGTTCGCCGGTATTGCGCTGGTGCGGTTCCGCCGGACGCTGGATTAGGGTCGAACTCGATCCGCTTGTGCAAATGATCGAGATTTACACGGACTTGGCCTGGCCCGGGACCGGTGTCAATTCAGGCGCATTGAGCCCTTCGAAGGGATCGCGCCAGGCGTCGATTTCTTCGAGTTCAAGATACCAGCGACTGACAGAGGGATAGTCATCGAGCGGCAATCGGGCGACATCGTTGAAGGGCAGAAACGTCGCCATTCGAAAGTCGGCATAGGAAACCGAAGCGCCGACCAGCCATTCTCGCTCAGAAAGCTCGGCATCAAGTATGGCAGCGGCCGTGCGGAAGTCGCTCAGGCCCTCCTCAACCCGCGCCTGATCGATCGGGCCGAGCCCATAGCGCTGTTTGGTCCCGCGTTCGAAATGCACGACATCGCAGGCTCTTGCGAAGTTCTCTTTCCCCCAACTCAGCCATCGGATCATCTCGGGCTCGTCGTCGCCAGCGCGCCAGAAATCCGAATGCATATCGCGCGAAAGCCGACAGGCTATGGCGTCGGCCTCCCATAGGCTTTTTCCCGAACCTATAAGGATGGGCAATGAAAGATTTGGATTGAGCGGCCGAAATCGCTCGGCCTGGCCCGGAGCGAAGGGAGAGGCGAATTCAAACTCGACCTTGACGTTGAGATACCGTGCCACCGCGACCGCGAGGCGAGGATTGGGATTGCGGCTGAAGAACAGTTTCATTGATCTCAGTCTTTGAAGGGTACCGGTTCGGCTGGGCGCAACGGAGGCTCGAGCGCCTCGAACCGGCACATGACCTGGAATTGGTTGCTATCTTAGCTGGCAGCAATGATCTCGGCATAGGTGCTGAGATCGACATTGCCCCCGGAGAGCACCACGGCAATGCATTTCCCGGCAAGGTCGATCTCGCCTGACGACAGCGCGGCCAAGCCGACGCAACCGCCGGGTTCGACCACCAGCTTCAGACAAGCCATCGCATCGCGCATCGCCTGTGCCACCGCCTTGTCGGAAACGGCGATGGCGCCCGCGAGATTCTTGCGGTTAATCTCGAAAGTGATGGCGCCCGGCTCGGCGACGAGAAGGGCATCGCAGATCGAGGTGTGGCCGGGCGTGTTCGACACCCTGGCGCCTTTGATCAGCGAGCGGCGTGTGTCGTCGAAATGCTCGGGTTCCACGGCCCAGACGGCGGTGCCCGGCGAGGCGTCCTTGACCGCGATCGAAATGCCGCTGCTCAACCCGCCGCCGCCGCAGGGAACCACTACCGCATCGAGGCTGACGCCAAGCGCTCTTGCTTGGCGCATCAATTCGAGGCCGATCGTGCCCTGGCCGGCGATTATGGCCGGATCGTCATAGGGCGGCACCAGGACCATGCCCTTTTCCACGTAAGAACGGACGACGGCAGTGCGATCGTCGCGGACCCGGTCGAAGGTGATCACTTCCGCGCCCATCTTCCTGACATTGCCGACTTTCATCGCCGGCGCATCGGCGGGCATGGCGATGACGGCCTTGACGCCGAACATCGCCGCTGCGGCGGCAACGCCTTGCGCGTGATTACCCGACGAGAAGGCGACGACGCCGCGGGCGCGTTCTTCCGCCGAGAGCGAGGAGAGCTTGTTGTATGCACCGCGGAACTTGAACGAGCCGGTGCGCTGCAACGTCTCCGGCTTGAACAGGATCCTGGCGCCGAAGCGATTGTTCAACTCCGGCGATTCGATCAGCGGCGTTTCGACAATCAGTCCGGACAATCGCGCTGCTGCACTGTGAATATCGGCGATGCCGGGAGGGGTGATCATGGCTGGGTCCTGCAAGAGATGAGACTGCCTATGGTGCACGGAAAGGGAAGCCGCGCACCAATGAAAAATGTGACCGTTACAATTCGACTTGGAGGCAGGAGTGGGGCGTGACTGTCACCCACCTCTCCTCCGCCCTCCGCCATGCATTCGTCATTTCGACAAATCGCTGCCGATTTACCGGCATTGCCGGCCGCCCCTACCCCAACAGCGTCTTTTGCCGTTTGGGGCCGCCGATCTTGCGCCAGGTGTTGAAGCGATGGGTGGCAGCGGCGAAGGAGATCTTCATCTGTTGGGCGACCGAATAGCGCGACTTGCCCTCGTCGAACAGGCGATAGCAGCACTCGACGCCCTCCTCGGTCAACTTGCCGTCGGGAGCCTTGTTATGCGGATTGGCGGGATCAAATTTTTCGACCTGCTGCTCGACCAGCCCTTTCAGGCGCTGCAAGTCCGCCTCGATGTTAGCGATCAGGTCGAGAACCGGCTTGGGGTCAAACGGCTGCTGTTTTTCCAGCATCTGCGGGTTCCTTTCTCTTGGTTCAGATTCGATTATATAGGTGAACGTTTGCCGATAGCAACGATGCCTCGTTCGGTTTCGAAGTCGATACTTTTGAGCAGATGAGTGGAGCGCACACGATTGACCGGCGACGCGCGAAGCCATAATTAGAACTATTCTAAACTAGGGTGAATTTCTCATGCTTTCCCGCGTTTTCGGCTTCGGCCGCCGTCCCTTCGAATCGCTCTCGGAACAGGAGATCCTGGCGCTCGCCATCTCCTCCGAGGAGGATGACGGGCGCATCTATCGCGCCTATGCCGACGGGCTGGCGGAGAGCTTTCCGCAATCGGCCAAGGTGTTCGAGGAGATGGCGGAGGAGGAGGACGGCCATCGCGATTCGCTGATCGAGCTTTACCGCAAGCGCTTCGGCGAGCGCATACCGCTGATCCGGCGCGAACATGTGAAGGGCTATTACGAGCGCAAGCCGGACTGGCTGGTGAGGCCGCTCGGCATCGATCATGTGCGCAGCCAGGCCGAGGCCATGGAGCGCCAAGCCTACCTGTTCTATATCGAGGCGGCCAAACGCACAGGCGATGCGTCGACGCGAAAGCTGCTCGACGACCTGGCGATCGCAGAACAGGGCCACGAGACACTGGCGCAGCGGCTGGAGCAAAAGCATGTGCCGGGCGCGGTCAAGGACGAAGAGGCGGCGGCCGAGCAGCGCCAGTTCATCCTGACCTATGTGCAACCGGGGCTGGCCGGGCTGATGGATGGCTCGGTGTCGACGCTGGCGCCGATCTTTGCCGCCGCCTTTGCCACGCATGATACGTTCCAGACCTTTCTGGTCGGGCTTGCCGCCTCGATCGGCGCTGGCATCTCGATGGGTTTCACCGAGGTGGCTTCCGACGACGGCAAATTATCTGGCCGCGGCTCGCCGGCAAAACGCGGGCTGACTGTCGGCGTCATGACGACGCTGGGCGGGCTCGGCCATGCGCTGCCCTATCTCATCCCGCTTTTTTGGACGGCGACCATTGTCGCCGCCGTGGTGGTTTTCTTCGAGCTGTGGGCGATCGCCTTCGTGCAGAACCGCTACATGCAGACACCATTCTGGCGCGCCGCCTTCCAGGTGGTGCTAGGTGGCGCGCTGGTGTTTGCGGCAGGGGTGCTGATCGGGAATGCTTAACAGTCCTTAACCATTCATCGCCTGGCTGTCCTGAGGCGCCTCGGCGCGTTCGGTCAGGCCGTAATCGCGCACGACATGAGCGATGCGCAAACGATAGTCCGCAAAGATACCGCCGCGCCCGGCCTTCTGCGCCTGCCGATGTTCCTGCGTGTTGCGCCAGGCCTTCACCGCATCCTCGTCGCGCCAGAAGGACAGCGACAGGATGCGGTTCGGATCGGCAAGGCTCTGGAAGCGCTCGATCGACAGGAAACCGTCGATGCCGTCGAGCAGTGGGCGCAGATCGGCGGCGATGCCGAGATAGGCATCGCGCATGCCCGCCGCCGGCTCGACCTCGAAGATGACGGCGATCATGGCTTCACCAAAGGAGCATGTGGCCCGGAGGCCAGCTTGAGGAAGGTGCGGTCCTCCTTCAGGATGAATTTTTCCCGCCGGGCGAACTCGTAATTCGCCTTACCGGCGGGATCGGCGGCGAGCCGGGCGCGGTAGGCTTCGTAGGCCGCAAGACTGTCGATGTTGTAGGCGGCATAAGCCGTGGTGGCCGAGCCTTCGTGCGGCGCGAAATAGCCGATCAGATCGGCGCCGCAGCGCGGGATCGCCTGCCCCCAATTGCGTGCATATTCCTCGAACGCCGCCTTGCCGAACGGATCGATCTCGTAGCGGATGAAGCAGGTGATGGTCATTTTCGCCTCCTTGGCGGTGGATGTTTTCTTGCGGTCACAGTTCGAGCCGGATCGAAACGTTCCGAAGATCGATATGCTAGGCAAATCCTTCGCTGATCATGCCTGCCAGAACGATTTCGCGCATTCGCGGCGGACGTCTTCAGGTGTCAGGCCAAGGTCCCGCAGCAGATGATCGTCGATCTCGGCGAGGTCGAGACGCTGCAGATGACGGTCGTACCACCGCTTCAGGAGCCGCAGCCGCAAGCGCCGCAAGACAATGAACGGGAACGGCCGGCGAGCAGGCGCGGCGCCGAGAATGGTCCTTGCAGGCATCGTTGTCTCCTTGATTTGCATCGAGACTAATGCTTTTCTGACGAGGATGCTTCGATGAGGAACGAACCATGCGCGAAGGACCTGACATAGCCCGCATTGCCAGCCTGGTGGGCGATCCAGCGCGGGCAAACATGCTGTCCGCACTGATGGGCGGCACGGCACTGACGGCGAGTGAACTGGCACTCGAGGCCGGGGTGTCGCTTCCGACAGCGAGCTCCCATCTGTCGAAGCTGATGGAAGGCGGGCTGCTGACGCTGGCAAGCCAGGGACGGCATCGCTACTACGGCCTCGCCGGCCCGCAGGTAGCAGGCATGATCGAGGCGATCACAGGTGTTGCCGCTGCGGCCGGGCCGCAACGAGTGCGGCCTGGCCCACGCGACGCGGCCATGCGCGTGGCGCGGGTCTGCTACGACCACCTCGCCGGCGAGCAGGCGGTGGCGATGCTGGACCGTCTCGTCGCTCGACAAGTGCTCCTGCGAGATGATGAGGAGATTCAGCTTGGGCCGTCGGCCGCCTCGCATTTCGCCGCGATCGGCATCGATGTCGAGGGCAAGGCGCGGCGACCGGTGTGCCGGGCCTGCCTCGACTGGAGCGTGCGGCGTTCGCACCTCGCCGGCACGCTGGGCGCCGCCATTCTCGACAAGATCCTCGCCGAGAAATGGGCGCGGCGCGAGAAGGACAGCCGTGCGGTGATCTTCTCGCCGACAGGCAAGCAGGCGTTCGAGAAGACGTTTCTCGCCTGACGGCTCGCTTCGACGCACTAGAACGGCTCGTCGTTTCACGGAAACACCGAACCGCTCTATCTTTTTTGTTTTGACGCAATCCCAGACGGAAAACCGTTCCACACTTTTCCTGGAATTGCTCTAGCCGCGCTTGAGCGGCTTGGCCTGCTTGAAAAAATCCTCCCAGGGATCGGCTTGCCCAAGCCGCTTCAGCGTCGTCTTGTCGCCGATCGGAAAGGCGTTCGGCGGCAATCCGGCCTCGATTTCCGCCCAGGTCACCGGCATTGATACCGTGGCGCCTTTTTTGGCGCGCGACGAATAGGGCGCGACCGTGGTCGCGCCACGGCCATTGCGCAGATAATCGACGAATATCCTGCCGGTGCGCGCCTTCTTAGACAGCGTCGCCGTGTAGCGGTCGGGTGCGGCTTGCTCGAGCGCTCGGGCGAACTCATGGGCGAAGCCTTTGACCTCGTCCCAGTCCGCCGACGGCTTCAGCGGGACGAGGACATGATAGCCCTTGCCGCCCGAGGTCTTGACGAAATTAGGCAGGGACAGTTCGTCGAGCCGGCTGCGGATATCGAGCGCCGCGGCACGAACCGCCTTCACGTCGACACCCTCGTCGGGATCGAGATCGAAGATGATCTGGTCTGGTTTTTCCAGCTCGTCCGTGGTCGAGCCCCAGATGTGGATCTCGACGACGCCGAGTTGAACGAGGGCCACGACACCGTCGAAATCGCGGATGAACAATATCTCCTCGCCGTCGGTGGGGTCCTTCATCACGGCGATCTTGTCGTGCATGCCGGCCGAGGCATGCTTCTGGAAGAACCGTTGGCCGCCAACACCGTCCGGCGCCCGCACGAGGCTGAGCGGCCGGTTGATGACGAATTGCTTCATGCGCGGCCAGACCAGCGCGTAGTGATCGACCAGATCCTGCTTCGATACGTTCTCCTGCGGCCACAGAAGCTTGTCGGGGCGGGACAGCATAACCGAGGTTTTCGCCGCGCCGGCGGGTTTGGCGGGCTTTGGCTTCGACTCTGCCGGAGCTGAGCGTGCTTTCGGTTTCTCCTGCACGACTTCCTCCGCCGGCTTGTCCTCGCGCAATCCCTGGAACGACGCGTGGCGTATTATACGGTCCGACGTCCAACTGCGAAACTCCACTTCGCCGACAAGTTCGGGCTTGACCCAGACCAGCCCCTTGCCCCTTGGCACCGCCCTGTCGAAGGGCGAGGTTGTCGTCTTCAGCGCATCAAGCCTCCTCTTCAGCTCGTTGGTGCTTTTGGCCGTGAAGCCGGTGCCGACGCGGCCGGCATAGCGCAGCTTGCCGCCCTCGTGATAGCCGACCAGCAGCGAGCGCAGGCCCCGCCCGGTCTTGTCCGACGGCATGTAGCCGCCGATGACGAATTCCTGGCGTGCCGTACATTTCGACTTCACCCAGGACGGGACACGGCCGCTGCGGTAGGGCGCATCGGCGCGCTTGGAGACGACGCCTTCGAGCCCCAGCCGGCAAGCATGCTCCAGCATGATCTTGCCGGGCTCGGCAAAGTGGTCGCTGAAGCGCACGGCCTGATCCTCGGCCTGTCCGGCGAGCAAAGTGCGCAGCCTTTCCTTGCGCTCGACCAGCGGCTCTGAACGGATATCCTCACCGTTGAGACGCAACAGGTCGAAGACATAGTAGATGAAACGGTCCGTACGGCCCGCCGACAGATCTTGCTGCAGCAGCGAGAATGACGACACGCCATTATCCGCCAGCACGACGATTTCGCCGTCGATGATAGCATCGGTGCATTTCAGGCCGCCAAGTGCCGCGACAATTGCGCCACCGAATTTGTCGGTCCAGTCGAGGCCGGCGCGTGTCAAAAGCCGCACCTCGGTGCCGGCAAGCTGCGCCTGCATGCGATAGCCGTCGAACTTCACCTCATGCAGCCAGTCCTTGCCGGGCGGGGCGTCCCGCTCCAGCGTTGCGAGCGCCGGTTCGATGAATTCCAGCCGCCTTGCCGCGACGGCCTTCGCTTTGCTGGCGGCCGGCCTGTCGGACTGCCAGACGCTTGGCTTCTTGCCGTCGGCGGTCTTGCCTTCGCCGACCTCCTCGATGGTCAGGCCGGATTTCACCGATTGCGGCGCCTCCTGCAAAATGTCCTCGCCCGGACGCGCGGCGGCATCGTCGGATTTGATCAGCAACCAGTTGTCACGCTTTTCGCCCGGACGCGGCTTCAGCCGCAACAGATGCCAGGCGCCATGCAATTTGTGGCCATGCAGTTCGAAACTGATATGGCCTTTCTTCATCGCCCTTGCCGGGTCGCCATCGGGGGCCCAAGTTCCCTCGTCCCAGACAATGACCGAGCCGCCGCCATATTGGTCCTTCGGGATAGTGCCTTCAAACGGCGCATAGTCGATCGGGTGGTCCTCGACGTGCACGGCGAGCCGCTTTTCGTGCGGGTCGAGGCTCGGGCCTCGCGTCACGGCCCAGCTCCACAGCACGCCACCATGCTCGAGACGAAGGTCGTAGTGAAGCCTGGTGGCGGCATGCTTGTGGATGACGAAGATGCCACCCGCCACGGCTTTCTTGCCGCGCGAAATCTTGCCGGCTGGTTCGGCCGTCTTCTTGAAATTGCGCTTGGCGTGATACTGCTCGAGGCTGGCCATGGGCGGATCCTAAGCAGATTTGCGCCGGGCGGCTTTGGACTTGGCGCCTTTTCCCGGGCGTCCGGTCTTTGCCGGCGCACCGGCTTCCGACGAAAGGCTCTTCTTCAGCGCATCGAAGAGGTTGACGACGTTGGAGGGCCGTGGTTCCGCCTTGGCCTTCGGTGCCTTCTTGCCGGCCTTCTTGGCGCGGACCAGCTCGATCAGGGCATTTTCGTATTTGTCCTCGAATTCGGAAGGATCGAACGCCGCCTGTTTCTCATCGACGATGTGTTCGGCCAGCCTGATCATCTCGGCGTCGGTCTTCACCGTCTTGATGTCGCCGAACACTATCTCGGGCCTGCGAACCGTATCGCCATAGCGCAAGGTCGTCAGCAGCAGACCCTTGCCCAACGGCTCGATGACCACCGGACGTTCGCGGCGATAGAGCACAATGCGGGCTAGCCCCGCCGTCTTCTTGGCGGCCATGGCGTCGCGGATGACGGCGAAGGCCTCTTCCGAGACCTCGTCCGCAGGCGTCACATAATAGGGCGCGTCGAGATAGATCTGCTGGATCGAGGATTTTTCGATGAAACCATCGAGGCTCATCGTGTGCGAGGATTCGATCTGCACGGCTTCGATCTCCTCCTCCTCGATTTGGACGAAGTCGCCGTCGCCGATTTCGTAGCCCTTGATCTCGTCGCCTTCATCGAGCGGCTTGCCGCTTGCCGAATCGACATAGACGCGCTTGACGGTATTGCCGGTCTTGCGGTTGAGCACGCGGAATGAGACTTTCTCCGCCTGAGTGACGACATTGGTCAGTTCGACGGCGCAAGTGACCAGCGAAAGCTTGAGATACCCTCTCCAGGCCGGGCGCGGCGCCATGACAAACTCCCTGCACGACAATGTTGAACCGAGAACGGGCAAAGTCCGTTCCGGTTCCGGCGGCGCAAAAGGCAAGTCCGGGCTTTCAACCCAGCCTTGCCTTGTTCTCGCTCACTGGGCTACTCGGCGGCTTGCAGGTTGACCTTGCTTTCCGCTATCTCGGTAAGCTTGCGGTCGGTTGCCTGCTCCTCCTTGAGGTTGTTGGCCAACACATTGGCGCAGTCGCTGCGGCCCAGTTGCTTGGCCCAGGCAATCAGGGTGCCGTAACGGGTCATCTCATAATGCTCGACCGCCTGGGCGGAGGCGATCAGCGCAGCGTCGAGGACCTCCTTGTCGGCGATGTCGCCGCTGACGTCGTCGGCTTCTTCGAGAATGCCGTCGATGGCTGGGCAGTCGACCTGCTTGGCCTTCACGCCGTGCAGTTCGAACACCTGCTCGACACGCTGGATATGACCCTTGGTCTGAGCGAGATGTTTCTCAAAGCCGGCTTTCAGCTGCGGATCACTCGCCTTGTCGATCATCTTCGGCAGCGATTTCGCGATCTGTTTTTCAGCGTAATAGATGTCGCGCAGCGTGTGCACGAAGAGGTCGTCGAGGGTTTTGATATCCTTCGAAAAGAAACCCATGGCCTTTGCCTTTCCATTGCTCTTGCAGTTTCGGATTTTTTGGCTGCGGCCCACCCGAGCACCACAGCCTGCGGAGCCGGTTCGTCCCGGCACTGGGAAATCAACGTGCGGCTGACGGGCCGGTTCCTGGTTTTCCGGCCGCGTGCACGGAAATTTCGCGGTCCGGCAAAACCTGAAACAAAACCGCGCCTCTGCGACATTCAGGCGAAACATATGTGATGCAAAAGTCACACTGGACGAAATGCCGACGGATTGCATGGAAACACCGCGAATCAGCCGCATTCCAGCCATGAACAAAGGCATTTTCGACCAGAGATTAACATCGCGTTCACCGACTATTCACGCCTGGACGCTATGATCCCCGCAATTCGGAAGGGACATCCGAAGCGGGACAGGGACCGAGTAAAATGAGCTTCTGGAATCAAATCGCCGGCTATGCCGCCGCCATCCGCGAATTCGTCGCTCCGACCTATCGGCCTGAGCGCTATTATATGCGCGGCCCAGGCCCCGCCTGCGCGCGCCGTGGCAACACGCTTGGGATCAGCGTGCACTGATGATGACCACGGAAAGCCGTCACGACAGCCGGATCTGCCGGCCCGACGCCGACAACCGGTCAACGACCTATCGCGCCGAGCGCCCTGCGCTGACCGACAGACGGCGTGCGACAACGCCAAGGCCCTGACATTCCGGGCTTTGATCCAGCCGCCGGCAGGCCTAGTTTCATCTGACACCAGCTGTCAGGCGCCACGTGACCGTCAAGCCGAACCATTCTCCTGAACCGCCGGAATTCGATGCAAGTCGCCCGTTGATCGTGTTCGACGGCGTCTGCGTGTTGTGCTCGGGCTTTGTGCGCATGGTGGTGAAGCTCGACCGCAAGGGCCACTTCCATTTCGTAACGGCGCAGTCACCGTTCGGCGAGGTGCTGTTCAAGAAATACGGGCTGCGGACGGATCGCTACGAGACCAATCTCGTCATCGTCGATGGCGCGGCTGTCACCCGCCTGGACAGTTTCGTTGCCGTCATGGCCGAACTCGGCTGGCCGTGTCGGTCGGCGCGGATCCTGCTGCCGTTGCCGCGCCCGCTTCGCGACTGGCTCTACGGCCGCATCGCAAAGAACCGCTACGCCCTGTTCGGCAAGAAAGACAATTGCGAAATCCCTTCCGCCGAGGTGAGGGCAAGATTGATCGGCTAGATTCGTTGCCGTGGCCGGGAGCGGGCGGGGCATTTTGGGGGAACTGTTGGGGGAACTGCGGATGAAGGTTCTTGTCGTCGGCGGCTATGGCACCTTTGGCGGTCGCACTGTCGAGCTTTTGGAGGGCGAGCCGCATCTGATCCTCTTTGTCGCCGGGCGCTCGCTCGCCAAGGCTGACGCGTATTGCAAGAAGCGCGCCCCGACAGCAGCCCAGCTGGTGCCGGCACTGTTCGACCGTGACGGCGATCTCGCCGCGCAACTCGCTGCATTAGAGCCTGATATTGTAGTCGACGCGAGCGGTCCGTTCCAGGCCTATGGCGAGGGACGCTATCGCCTGATCGAGGGCTGCATCGCCCGGCGCATCAACTATCTCGATCTAGCCGACGGCTCGGATTTCGTCGCCGGTGTCTCTGCGTTCGACGAGGCGGCGCGAAACGCCGGCGTCTTCGTGCTGTCCGGCGTGTCGAGCTTTCCGGTGCTGACGGCGGCAGTGGTGCGTCGCCTGTCTTCGGACCTGACGCGGGTCGACGGCATTCGCGGCGGCATCGCGCCGTCGCCCTTTGCCGGAGTCGGCGAGAACGTCATTCGGGCTATCGCCGGTTACGCCGGTCAGCCGGTGCGGCTTGTTCGTAATGGCCGTCCCGAACAAGGCCATCCGTTCACAGAGCAATTGCGCTACTCCGTCGCGCCGCCGGGCCGGCTGCCGCTTCGAAACACGCTGTTCTCGCTGGTCGACGTTCCGGACCTGCGCGCTCTGGCCAAGCTTTGGCCGGAGGCGAAGACCATCTGGATGGGCGCCGGGCCGGTTCCCGAGACGCTGCACCGCGCCCTGATCGGCCTCGCCTGGCTTGTACGCGCCGGATTGATCGGTTCGCTTTCGCCACTGGCGCCGCTGATGCATCAGGCAACGAACCGGCTGCGCTGGGGCGAGCATCGCGGCGGCATGTTCGTCGAGGTGGAGGGATCGGACCGGGCGGGCGCCATCGTCAAGCGCTCGTGGCATCTCGTGGCCGAGGGCAATGATGGGCCGCTGATCCCGTCGATGGCGGTCGAAGCGCTGGTCCGCAAAGCGCTGGCCGGACATCAGCCCGCGCCGGGCGCACGGGCGGCGATGCGCGATTTGGAGCTCCGGGATTATGAAGCCCTGTTCGCCGGGCGGACAATCTACACCGGCTTCAGGAACGGGGCGGCGGACGAGGACAAGCCGCTTTATGCCGAGCTGCTCGGTGCCGCCTGGCAAGGCCTTCCCGAGGCAATTCGGTCAATGCATGACCGTACGATCACGGCCGCAGGCCGCGCGCGCGTCGAACGCGGGCGCAATGTTCTTGGCCGGCTAATGGCCTGGACGGTCGGCTTCCCCGGGGCAAGCGAGGACATCCCGGTTCATGTCCGCTTCGACACCGACAAGGACGGCGAGACCTGGACCCGGACATTCGGCAAGCACAGTTTTTCGAGCCTACAGTCCGCAGGCCGGGGTCGATCGCAGCGCTTGCTGTGCGAACGCTTCGGCCCGCTGACCTTCGCGATGGCGCTGGTTGCAGCAGACGGCCGGCTGGCGCTGGTCTTGCGCCGCTGGAGTTTTTTTGGCCTGCCGCTTCCGATGTGGCTCGGTCCACGCTCGACTTCCTACGAAACGGTGAAGGATGGCCGCTTCCGCTTCCATGTTGAGATCTCGCATCCGCTTGCCGGCATGATCGTCCGCTACCGCGGCTGGCTGGAGCCCTCCGGCCCGCACGGCTCCAGCGAGATCGTGCCGCCTGCCAGCTTGGCCAATTCGCGACAGTCCTGCGCCGTGCACAGCGTCCAGCCCTGACCCGTTGCGCCCGAGGCGGCGAGCGCGAGGCGCCGCTGTGGCCCGACCTTGGGCGCATAGACCCACCAGCCGTTTCTCAGCACCGAGCCTTGCGGCGGCTCCATCCCGGCGCCCGATCCCTTGATGCGGGCCTCGACCAATTGCAGGCCGGACGGCAGCACCTTCCAGTCTTCCTGCCACTGGGTCTTCTCCACCGAATGCACCCAGGAGAGCGTGAAGGCAGCGACCGCGAGCGTCACCGTCTTGCCGGCCGCGACGATGCAGAGGCTCATGCTGAATTAGCCAGCGAAGCCTGCCGCGCGCGCCAGCAGTGCCAGCCGATCCAGGCAAGGGATAGCGCCCAGCCCGCCTCGTCGGTGAGCGGCAGCGCCGCAACCAGCAGCACGCCGGCGGCGAAGGCGACGAGGCGTTCCCACCAGGCCATGCGCCGGGCGAGAAATCCGACGGCCGCGGCGCCCCACAGGACGATACCCATGCAGGCTTTGATGACGATATAGGCGACCTCGACGGGATAGCCGAACTGGGCGGCGATCGGGCCGGGGTCCTGCAGCATCAGCGCCGGGGTATAGACCGCCATGAACGGCACAACGAAGCCGGCAATGGCAAGCTTGGTGGCCTGGACGCCGATCTTGAGGCCGCTTTCCTTGGCCATGGGTGCGGCGGCGAAGGCGGCCAGCGCCACAGGCGGGGTGAGATCGGCCATGATGCCGAAATAGAAGACGAACATATGGCTGACCACCAACGGCACGCCGAGCGACAGCAGCGCTGGCCCGGCCAGCGACGAAGTGATGATGTAGTTGGGAATGGTCGGTATGCCCATGCCGAGCACCAGGCAGGTGAGCATGGTTAAAAGCAGCGACAGGAACAGATTGTTCTCGCCGATCGAGATGATCCAGCCGATGAAGGTCGAGGCGATGCCGGTAAGCGTCAACGTGCCGATGACGATGCCGACAATGGCGCAGGCAATGCCGACCGGCAGCGCGTTCTTTGCTCCTTCGGCAAGCGAATCCACGCATATGCGCAGCGTCTCGCGCCCGCCCTTGAAGGTGAGGCAGGCGGCGACCAGCACTGCGATGACCAGGCTGAGGATGTTGACGCCGAATTTCATGAAGGAAGCCGCGGCAAGCCCGAGCGCCAGCCAGAAGACGATGCGGAAGGCGAGAGGCCCGATCGATGCTGCCAGCGGCGTGCCGAGGATAAGCACAATAGTCAACGCCAGACCCATGGTGCCGGCGAACACCGGTGTGTAGCCGGCAAACAGCAGGTAGATCAGTGCTGCGAGAGGCAGTACCAGCGGCCAATGTTGTCTCACCGCATCCCACGGGTTGGGCAGGTCGGCCTTAGCCATGCCGTGCAGGCCGGCCTTGCCGGCTTCCAGGTGCACCTGCCAGAAACAGGCGCCGAAATAGAGCAGCGCCGGAATGATCGCCGCCTTGACCACAGCGGCATAGGGGATGTTCAGGGTCTCGGCCATGATAAAGGCAACCGCTCCCATCACCGGCGGCATGATCTGACCGCCCATCGACGAGGTCGCCTCGACGGCGCCGGCGAAAGCCGAGCGGAAACCGAAGCGCTTCATCAGCGGGATGGTGAACTGGCCGCTGGCCACCACATTGGCGACGCCGGAGCCGGAAATGGTGCCCATCAGCGCCGAGGACAGCACGCAGACTTGCGCCGGGCCGCCGCGCCATGAGCCGACCAGGCCAAGCGCAAAATCGTTGAACAGCGCGATCATGCCGGCGCGCTCAAGAAAGGCGGCGAAAACGACGAAGATGAAGATGTAGGCGGCCGAGACATAGATCGGCGTGCCGTAGATGCCTTCGGTACCGTAGGCGAAGGTGTCGACGAGCTGGGCGAAATCATAGCCGCGATGGATGAACGGCGGTGGCAGATGATTGCCGGCGAATGCGTAGGCGAGAAAGATGAAGGCAATGACGGCAAGCGGCAGCCCCATCAACCGCCGCGCCGCCTCGAAGACCAGCACGACCAGCACCGCGCCGACGATCAGGTCAGGCGTGGTGAGAAAGCCGGAGCGGCGGATGAGGTCGGCATAGAACACCCAATTGTACAGACCGGTGGCGAAACCAAGCAGGCCGAGCGTCCAGAACACTGCTTTCGCCGGGACGCTTTTGGCGCGCAGATTGGCGATTAGGGCAAAGCCGAGCAGCAGCAGGAAGCCGACATGCATGGCGCGTATGACCTGGCTCGGTAGGCTGCCGTAGGCGGCGATGTAGATTTGGAAGATGGAGAAGGCGATGGCGATAAAAAAAGCCGCCTTGCCAGCGATGCCTTCGCCGAAGCCAGGCGGCAATCCTTCGACAGGAGCTTCCGCTGTGGGGGAAAGAACGGTCGGGGTTGCGGTCATTAGCGGGGTTCCTGGCGGGGCGCTCCCCTCCCCGAGGGAGGTGCGAGCGAAGCTAGGCGGGTGGGGTCGGTGCGGCAGTGTACGGCCTCAACCGACCCTACCGGTCCATTCGCCTTCGGCAGCTGTTCACCTTTTTCTCAAGGGGGAGGGATGGCTCCTTACTTCACCAATCCCTTTTCCTTGTAGTACCTCTCGGCGCCTGGATGCAGCGGCACTGGCATGCCGTCGAGCGCCTTGGCCGGGTCGATCGCCTTGGCGGCGGCGTGGGCAGCGGTGAGCTGGTCGAGATGCTCGAACAGCAGTTTTGTCATCTGGTAGGCGGTCTCGTCGGAGACATCGGCGCTGGTGATCAGGAAATTGCCGACGGCGGCGGTCGCAACATCCTCGGTCTGGCCCTCGTAGGTGCCCTTGGGGATGACCACGGAAAGATAGGGCAAGCCGATCTTGGCGACGTCCTCCGCCGGCACGGCAACGATGTTTACCGGCAATGAGGTGGCGAGGTCACGGATCGACGCGACCCCAAGGCCAGCCGACTGAAGCGTGGCGTCGAGCTGTCGGTTCTTGATCAGCTCCACCGATTCGGCGAAGGGCAGATATTCGATCCGCCCGAGGTCTTCGTATTTCAGCCCGGCAGCGGCAAATATCGTGCGGGCGTTGAGCTCGGTGCCTGAGGCCGGCGCGCCGACCGAAAGGCTCTTGCCCTTGAGATCGGCGAGCGTCTTGATGCCGGATTCCTTGCTGGCGACGATCTGGATGTAGTTGGGATAGATGGCGGCAATGCCGCGCAGCTTGTCGAGCTTGCCTGGGAAGCCTGCTTCAGTATTGCCTTCGGCGGCCAGCTTGACGGAATCGCCGAGCGCAAAGGCGATCTCGCCCTTGCCCTGCTGAAGCAGGTTGAGGTTTTCGACCGACGCTTTCGTCGCCTGCACCTGAGTACGCGCGCCTTCGATGCCCTTGCCGTAGATTTCCGACAGCGCGACGCCGAGCGGATAGTAGACGCCGGACGTGCCGCCGGTCAGCACGTTGATGAATTCCTGTGCCTTGACCGATACCGCGCCAAGGCCAAGCGACAGCGCCAGCACGCCGGCTGCAACAAATTTCGTTCTGAAATTGAGCATGCGATTTCCTCCCTGAAAATTCGCCGCCGTGCCCTCCTCGGCGGCACGAAGCGAGTTTAGACAGCGGGCGGAAAATGCCAACCCGCAATAGCAGCGATTAGACGAACGGCTAAGCAGTGCCGCAACACGTTGGCGCTTGCGCGAGGTCGCATCGCGGCAGAAAGATTTTTCCAGCGCTTGTCGAAATCCGGCAGGGCCGCGCGACATAAGTCCGGCTCGCAACGATGCGGCCTTCGAGAAACGGGAGAAGACCATGCGATACATGCTTTTGATCTATGGAAACGAAGCGGGGATGGCAGCCGCGCCAGCAGATGCGGTGACACAGATGTCGAGCGCGTACGTCGCCTACACCGAAGCGCTGAAGAAATCCGGCGCCTGGCTCGCCGGCGACCGGCTGAAGCCGACGCAATCCGCTACCTCGGTGCGGATGGCCAATGGCAAGACCAACGTGCTCGACGGCCCCTATGCCGACACCAAGGAGCAGCTTGCCGGCTTCTATATGATCGAAGCGGAGGACGTCGACGCCGCCATCGCCTGGGCGGCGCGCTGCCCGGGCGCCGGCACCGGCACGGTAGAGGTGCGGCCGATCTGGGAACTCACCATGTGATGCCGGAATTGCCCGATACTGCGCGGGCGGCGGCGGAAGCGGCCGCCCGGCAAAGCTACGGCAAGCTGGTCGCTTATCTCGCCGCACGCACGCGCGACGTGGCCGCTGCCGAGGACGCATTGGCCGATGCCTTTGCAGCGGCGCTCGAGCGTTGGCCACAGGCGGGCGTGCCCGACAAGCCGGAAGCCTGGCTGCTGGCGGTGGCACGCAAGCGCCGCGTCGACGCGGTCAGACGGCGGCTGACACGCGAGGCGGGCCGCGACCACCTCAGACTGATCGCCGAGGAGATGGAGGCGCGCATGGCCGAGGAAGACCTGCCGGACGAGCGGCTCAGGCTCATGTTTGCCTGCGCCCATCCCGCGATTGAGGCCGGCGTGCGAGCACCGCTGATCCTGCAGACGGTCCTGGGCTTCGACGCAGCGACCATCGCCTCGGCTTTTCTTGTCTCGCCAGCCACGATGAGCCAGCGCCTGGTGCGCGCCAAGACGCGAATTCGCGAGACAGGCATTCCGTTCCGCGTGCCGGAGCGGGCCGAACTCGGCGAGCGGCTGGGCACCGTTCTGGAAGCGATCTACGCGGCGTTTGCCGAAGGTTGGTCCGACCCGGCCGGCACCGAAACGCGGCGCCGCAATCTCGCGACCGAAGGCATCTGGCTCGGCCGTTTGATCGCCTCGCTGATGCCGGATGAGCCGGAAGCACTCGGCCTGCTGGCGCTGATGCTGTTCGCCGAGGCGCGGCGTGCAGCCCGGCGCAATGCGGCGGGTGACTATGTGCCGCTGGCCGAGCAGGATCTTGCATTGTGGGACGATACCCTGATCGATGAAGCGGAGGCGCTGCTCGGGCGCGCGGCCGCCGAGGGTGTTGTCGGCCGCTACCAGCTCGAGGCCGCCGTGCAATCCGCCCATACGACACGGCGGCTGACCGGTTGTACCGACTGGGTCGCGATCAAGGAGCTCTACGACGCGCTGTCGGTGATTGCCGGCTCGCCGGTGGTGTCGATCAACCGTGCGGTGGCGATTGCCGAGGCCGAAGGTGCTTCAGAAGGATTGGGCGCGCTTGATCAACTCAGCGGCGACAAGCGGCTGTATGACTATCAACCTTACTGGGCCGCCCGCGCGGGCCTGCTGGCCAGACTCGGCAAAGTTCCACAAGCGAGCGAGGCCTATGACCGGGCTATCGGCCTCGAACGAGATCCGGCCGTGCGCCGGTTCCTGCAGGAACGACGGGCAGGGCTCGGCCGCGCGGAAAGACACTGAGACAAGGCGGAGTGCTTAGGCCGGCCACATGTCGTGGGAAGCATTCAGCCTCTTCATCACCCGATGTTCCCGCAAATTGGCCCACAGGCGTTCGATGTTCGGCCAAGCGGTTGGAACCTTCGCGACCTCCGGATGCCAGGCCACCAGCATGACGAGATAGATGTCGGCCAGCGAGAGTTGGTCGCCGGCCAGCCAGTCGCGGCCGTCGAGGGCGGCATCGAGAATGGCGAGGCTGCGATCCATTTCCGAGACCGCCGCCTGTTTGACAGCGTCCACGCCCCGGGGATCGGTCGTGTAGCGATGAGCGTAGAAGAACCGCAGGTCAGCCGAATAGATGACGGAGGACATGAAAAACATCCAGCGCAGGAAGTCGGCGCGGTCAGCCGAACTTGCTGCGGGCGCCAGTCCTGCTTCGGGGTGGCGCTCGGCCAGCAGGATGCAGATCGCCGCCGATTCGGTCATCGAGCGTCCGTCCGGCAAGATCAGGACCGGCACCTGGTTCAAGGGGCTGATATCAAGAAAGGCCTGGTCGGGTCGGCCCTTCGGAACGTCGATCTGGTCGAAAGGCACGCCCGCCAAAGCGAGCGCCGCCTCGACGACAAAGCCGCCGGTATTGGCACGCGTATAGAGCTTGTACATAAAGTCCTCCACCTGCCGGGCAGCGACGATTGATACGGAAGTGACCCGCCGCTCAAGCGAACGACGCCCGCCACAGGTGGTTTTTCAGCGGTCCACGCCGACGCGTGATACTGAGTATTTGATGTCGGAGGGCATCGCGAAGGATCGCTACTGACCGGTCAAAAACGCTCGTGTCTAAGCGCCCAATCCCTCGAACAGGATCGTCGAGAGATAGCGCTCGGCGAAGGAGGGGATGACGACGACGAGGTTCTTGCCCTTGTTCTCGGGCCGCGAGCCGACGACGATCGCCGCTTGCAGGGCGGCCCCCGACGAGATGCCGACCGGCACACCTTCGAGCCGAGCGACGAGCCGTGCATTGGCAACCGAATCCTCGTTCGAGACCTTGACGATCTCGTCATAGATCGTCGTGTCGAGGATTTTTGGCGCGAAGCCGGCGCCAATGCCCTGGATCTTGTGCGGGCCTGGCTGGCCGCCCGACAGCACCGGCGAGGCTTCCGGTTCGACGGCGACGACATGCACCGAGGGCTTGCGCTTCTTCAGCACCTGGCCGACGCCGGTGATGGTGCCGCCGGTCCCGATGCCGGCAACGAAGATATCGACTTCGCCATGGGTGTCGTTCCAGATTTCCTCGGCGGTGGTGCGGCGATGGATTTCCGGATTGGCCGGGTTTTCGAATTGCTGCGGAATGACAGCGTCGGGCAGCGTTGCCGCCAGCTCGTCGGCCTTGGCGATGGCGCCCTTCATGCCTTTCGGCCCTTCGGTCAGCACCAGTTCGGCACCGAGCAGAGCCAGCATCTTGCGGCGTTCGACGGACATGGTTTCCGGCATGGTCAGGATCAGCTTGTAGCCCTTGGCAGCGGCGGCAAAGGCGAGTGCGATGCCGGTATTGCCCGAGGTCGGCTCGATGAGGGTGGTCTTGCCGGGCGTAATCCTGCCCGAAGCCTCCAATGCCTCGATCATCGACACGCCGATGCGGTCCTTGACCGAGGCGATCGGGTTGAAGAATTCGAGCTTGGCCAGCAGATTGGCGACGACACCCTTCTCCCTGGCGAATTTATCAAGCCGCACCAGCGGCGTGTCGCCGATCGTCTCGGTGATCGAATTGTAGATGCGGCCGCGGCCGGGCACGTGTGTGGGGGTGGCGGGCTTGTTCATTGATTTCCTCCCAGAGGTCAAGCGGCAAGAGTCGCGCGGGCATAGGATAGAGCCATCCACCGCGCAAGATAGGCTGTCGATCGAAAAATATCCGAGTGAAGTTCGTGCTGAGTACCCCCGCCCTTGCAAGGCGTGGCAATCCTTGGGCGGATTGGCGAAAGAGATCTATTGGCGGGCGGCAATTGCCGCCGCCGCGCCGACCATGAAGCCGGCGGCGGTGCGGTTGAGTGCCCTCAGCGCCCGCGGCGACTTCAGGAACCAGCGCGCCTTGGCCGCCAGCGCCAGATAGGGCACCAGCACGACGAGCAGGACGACGATGGTGAGCGCGACGAGGATGCCGTAATCGGCCAGCGTGATCGTCTTCAGATCGACGATGGTCGGGGTGATGGCAAGATAGAAGATCATCGTCTTGGGATTGCCGAGCGTGACGGCAAAGCCGGCTACAAAGCTGGATGCCAAGCCGCCCTTGCCTTTCTTCGCCTCCACCGTTTCCGGCGTGATGCCGCTCGTCCAGAAACGCCAGCCAAGAAAGGCGAGGTAGGCGACGCCCAGCCATTTGATGGCCAGGAAGACCATGCCGAAAGTCTGTGCGACGAAAGCCAGGCCGAGCACCACGGCAGTGAGATAGGTCAGGTCGCCGAGCATCAGCCCGAACGACATGGCCAGCGACGAGCGGAAGCCGGAACCCAGCGCACGCGCAACAAGCGCGGTGACGCCTGGGCCCGGGATAGCCGCGGCGATGCCGAGGGCAGCACTATAGGCGAGGAACCCGGTGAGTGTCATGATCGGCGCTTGTCGCACAATGTTGAAGTTGGGTGAATTCCCTCGGGCCGGATTCGATTGCGCCAGCGCAGCAGGCGACACCGCCGTTCAGGAGCGGCCGTCTTCGTAGGTAACGCGCCAGATGGTGCCGTTACCGTCCTCTGTGACGATCAGGGAGCCGTCCTTGGCCATCGCGACACCGACCGGGCGGCCCCAGACGGCGTCGTTCGAGATGACGAAGCCGGTCATGAAGTCCTCATATTCGCCTGTCGGCTTGCCATCCCTGAATTTGAGCCTCACCACCTTGTAGCCGGTCCTGGCGCCACGGTTCCACGAACCATGCATGGCGACGAAGGCGTCACCCTGATAATCCGCCGGGAAGTTCTTGCCGTCGTAGAAGGCTATATTCATCGGCGCCGAATGCGCCTGCATCAATACATCGGGGACAGTGGCCTTGCCGGCGAGGTCTGGCCGCTCGCCCTGATGGCGCGGATCCTCGTTATTGCCGATGTAGTACCAAGGCCAACCATAGAATCCGCCGTCCTTGACCGCCGTTGCAAATTCGAACGGCACATTGTCGCCGAGTTCGTCGCGCTCATTGACGACGCACCACAATGCGCCGGTGGCGGGCTGCACGGTCATGCCCGTACAGTTGCGCAGGCCAGTGGCGACAGTTCGGGGATTTTTCCCATCCGGGTCAAAGGCGAGCACATCGGCACGGCCGTCCTCGGAGCCCCAGGCCGCCCCGAGCGGCTTTGATTTGGCCCAGGCGTCGAGGCCGCTATCCGGCTCCTTGCCTATATCCTCGGCTACGTTCGAGGCGGAGCCAACCGACAAATAAAGCGTTTTGCCGTCCTGCGAGAAGGCGATGTCGCGGGTCGTGTGACCACCCGACGGGATTTGGGCGACAATGGTTTCTGGTTTGCCGGATGTCTTCAGGTCGCCATCGCGATAGGGGAAGCGGACGATGCTGTCGCTGTTCGCGACATAAACCCATTGCGGTTTGTCTCCTGGCGGATAGAAGGCGATGCCGTAGGGATAATTGAGCCCCTTGGCGAAGATCGCTTTCTCGATGGGCCTGGCGCTGCCCTCGGCGAGACGATAGACGCGTATTTGGTCGGCATGGCTGTTGGCAACAAACAGGTCGCCATTCGGAGCGACGCGCACGACACGTGGATTGACGATGCCGGATGCGATCATTTCAGCCGAAAAGCCCGACGGCAATTCTGGCTTGGCGCTTTCGGGCCGTTCCGCCACGCCGGCGCCGTTCGAAGCGGATTGGGCGGGGTCGGCTGCCGGCATGTCTCGCGGCCCAATCAGGCGCCGGACGCCAGGCCTGTCGGCGTGCCAATCGCCAAACGCGGCTTCGCCTTTGAGCACATTCTGGTCCGCCTGCTGGGCGGCTGCCGGTGTCGCAACAAGGAGGGCAGCGGCCAAGGCCGCAAAGCCGCCAGGTCGGATCATCAACGTCCTCCGGGATTCGCCTCGAACAGGGGCAAACGGCATCAGGCATTGATCGTTCCAAGCGGCCGTCCAGCACACGAGGATTTGAAGCCGAACCCGTTCAGTTGCCAGAGGCGTAAAAGTCGTCGTCGAGGCGCTTTTCCAGCGCGACCAGATCGGCCGGCAGCGGTAAACCCATCGCCCGCATCTCTTGCAGCTTCTCGCGCAACTGCTCTTGTACCTCGTGCTGATCCTCTGGCTGGTTGATCATTTCTTCGAGCAGCAGACTGATCTGGGCCTTGAACGATTCCAGCGCCATTCTTTTCTCCTCCTTGCGGCAGGCCCGCGGCGGCTCCTAGCTCAGCATGCGCGAAATCAGCTGCGCCGTATAGTCGACCATCGGTACTATGCGCGCATAATTCAGCCGCGTCGGCCCGATGACGCCGAGCGCACCGACGACACGCGCGTCCTTGTCGCGATAGGGTGCCACCACCAGCGAGGAGCCAGACAGCGAAAACAGCTTGTTTTCCGAACCGATGAATATGCGCACGCCTGGGCCTGCCTCGGCGAGGTCGAGAAGCTGGATCAGCCCATCCTGCGTCTCCAGATCCTCAAACAGATGCCGCAGCAATTCTATGTCGGCCTGGGCAGTGACGTTTTCCAGGAGATTGGCGCGACCGCGCACGATAAGCCGCCCAGGCACGCCGCTTTCAGCGCCTGCCCAGACCGCCAGGCCCTTCTCGACCAGATCCTGCGACAGCGTGTCGAGGGCCGCCCTGGTCTCTTCCTTGATGCGGGCGATCTCGACCCGCGCCTCGGCCAGGGTGCGACCGCGGATATGGGCGTTGAGGAAGTTAGAGGCTTCGTGCAATTGCGAGATGGTGATCCCGGCGGGCAGATCGATGACGCGATTTTCGACGTCGCCGTTCTGCGAGACCAGCACGGCCAGCGCCTTGGTCGGCTCGAGCTGGATGAATTCGATGTGCTTAAGCGCCGCCTCATTCTTGGCGGCGAGCACGAGGCCGGCGCCGCGCGACATCCCGGACAGCATCTGGCTGGCCTCGGTCAGCATATGCTCCAGAGTTGCGCCCGAGCCGGAGGCGCGCACCTGGGCCTCGATGGTGCGGCGCTCCTCGTCGGAGAGGTCACCAAGTTCCATGAAAGCATCGACGAAGAAGCGCAGGCCTGCCTGGGTCGGCAGCCGGCCAGCCGAAATGTGCGGCGCATAGATCAGGCCGAGATGCTCAAGGTCGCTCATCACGTTGCGGATGGTGGCCGGCGACAGCGACGACGGCAGGATGCGCGACAAGCTGCGCGAACCGACCGGCTCGCCATCCCTCAAATAGGAATCGACGATACGCCGGAAGATGTCGCGCGAACGCATGTCGAGCGATTGAAGCGCGGGCGATTGCAGCGCGTGCGACGGGAGCACGTGCGACTGCAAACCGGGATCGACTGCCTTTGTCATTTCGAGCCAAAAACCTCCGCCCCGAAGATATAGACTTCCGCGGTGTCGGCGCAACCGGTCCATTTTCCTTTGCGCCTCACGCCCCGTGCGGCTACAAGCCGGCCAAGATTCCCCGGCCAAGATTCCGAAGAAAGAAAGAAGCCTGAATGCGCCCTTCCAAACGCCAATTCGACGAAATGCGCCCCATCTCCTTCGAGCGCGGCGTCTCCAAGCATGCGGAAGGCTCGTGCCTGGTGAAGTTCGGCGACACGCATGTGCTGTGTACGGCCAGCTTGGAGGAAAAGGTGCCGGGCTGGATGCGCAACTCCGGCAAGGGCTGGGTGACGGCGGAATACGGCATGCTGCCGCGTTCGACCGGCGAGCGCATGCGCCGCGAGGCTTCGTCCGGCAAACAAGGCGGCCGCACGCTGGAAATCCAGCGGCTGATCGGCCGCTCCCTGCGCGCCGTGGTCGATCTGCAGGCGCTCGGCGAGCAGCAGATCACCGTCGACTGCGACGTGATCCAGGCCGACGGCGGCACGCGCACCGCTTCGATCACCGGCGGCTGGGTGGCGCTCTACGACTGCCTGCGCTGGATGGAAGCCCGCCAGATGGCGAGCCTGAGCAAGGTGCTGAAGGATCACGTTGCGGCAATCTCCTGCGGAATCCATGATGGCCAGCCGGTCATCGACCTCGACTACATCGAGGATTCCTCGGCCGGCACCGACGCCAATTTCGTCATGACCGGCAAGGGCGGCATCGTCGAGATCCAAGGCACGGCCGAGGGCGAGCCGTTCTCGGAAGAGCAGTTCGCGGCGCTGATGGGGCTCGCCAAGAAAGGCATTCAGCGCCTGGTCAGCTTGCAGCAAATGGCGGTGGCTTAGCTGCGGTCCAATATTGATGAGATTGGCGATCCTGTGACTCCTTCCGCAATCCTGGAATCAGCACTCTACGTGACCGACCTTGCTGCCGCGGAACGGTTCTATTCGGGCGTGCTCGGGCTCGATCTGCTCGGTAAAGTCGATGGCAGGCATCTCTTCTTCCGCTGCGGCGACGGCGTGCTGCTTATCTTCAATGCCGAGGCCACCAAAGTGCCGCCGCGGGCCGACGCCAAGCTGCCCGTGCCGCCGCATGGCGCGGTCGGCCAGGGCCATCTTTGCTTCGCCGCAAGCGCGGATGAAATCCCACGCTGGAAAGCGCATCTTGAGGCGAAGAAAATCGCCATCGAAAGCGAGTTCGAGTGGCCGCAAGGCGGCCGCTCGATCTATATTCGCGATCCCTCCGGCAATTCGATCGAATTCGCCGAGCCACGAATTTGGGGCATCTGATGCATTCGCCAACTATTCATTCGCTTGATGGGCATAAGATCATCGTCGCAAGCCACAACGCCGGCAAATTGCGAGAATTCGCCGATCTGATGGCGCCATTCGGCATTGAAGCGAAGTCCGCAAAGGAATACGGCCTGCCGGAACCGGACGAGACCGGCACCACTTTCGAGGAGAACGCCCTCATAAAAGCCTTGGCCGCCGCCAAGGCCACTGGATTGCCGGCGCTGTCGGACGATTCCGGCCTGTGTGTCGATGCGCTCGACGGCGCACCGGGCGTCTACACCGCCAACTGGGCTGAGACGCCGGACGGCTCCCGCGACTTCGGCATGGCCATGCAGCGCACGGAAGTGGCCTTGCAAGAAGTTGGCGCGATCACGCCTGCCCAGCGCAAGGGCCGCTTTGTCGCGGTCATCTGCCTGGCCTTCCCCGATGGCCAGGCGGAATATTTTCGCGGTGAGGTCGAGGGCACGCTGGTATGGCCGCCGCGCGGCGAGCTCGGCTTCGGCTACGATCCGGTGTTCTTGCCCGATGGGTTCGAGAAGACCTTCGGCGAGATGAGCGCGAAGGACAAGCATGGCTGGAAGCCCGGCCAGCCAACCGCATTGTCGCACCGTGCCCGCGCCTTCCAGAAATTCGCGCAAGCCCGATTGGCCGCCGTATGACCATGCTGCTCGACCGCAGGCCTGGTTTCGGCGTCTACGTCCACTGGCCGTTCTGCGCGGCCAAATGCCCGTATTGCGACTTCAACAGCCATGTCCGCCACCAGCCGGTCGACCAGGAGCGTTTTGCCCGCGCCTTCGAGACCGAGCTGGCGACGATGCGCGGCCGCACCGGGCCGCGCGAGGTGACCAGTATCTTTCTTGGCGGCGGCACGCCATCGCTGATGAAACCGCAGACCGTGGCGGCGGTGCTGGATGCAGTGGCGAAGAACTGGACGGTGTCTGATGGCATCGAGGTGACACTGGAGGCCAATCCCTCCTCCGTCGAGGCCGAGCGCTTTCGCGGCTATCGCGCGGCCGGCGTCAACCGGGTGTCGCTTGGCGTGCAGGCGCTGCACGACAAGGATCTGCGCTTCCTCGGCCGTTTGCACAATGTCAATGAGGCCCTGCATGCGATCGGCCTGGCGCGCGAGATATTCCCACGGCTGTCGTTCGACCTGATCTACGCGCGGCCCGGTCAGACGCCGGAAGCGTGGCAGGCGGAGCTCGAGCAGGCGATCGGCCACGCCGCAGACCATCTGTCGCTCTATCAGCTGACCATCGAGGAAGGCACGCCGTTCCATGCGCTGCATGCGGCAAGGAAGTTCATCATTCCAGACAATGAGCTTGCCGCCGATCTCTATGCGTTGACACAGGAGATCACCGCCGCGCGCGGACTGCCGGCCTACGAGATTTCCAATCATGCCAGGCCCGGCGCCGAAAGCCGGCACAATCTCACCTACTGGCGTTATGGCGAATATGTCGGCGTCGGCCCCGGCGCGCATGGCCGGTTCGTCGAAAATGGCCGGCGCGTGGTGACGATCGCCGAGAAAATGCCGGAGACCTGGGCCAATCTGGTCGAGGCCAAGGGCCATGGCGTTACCGGCGGCGAGATCCTGACGCGGTCGGAAGAGGCCGACGAGTTCCTGCTGATGGGGCTGAGGCTGGCGGAAGGCATCGACCTTTCCCGCTACGAGGCATTTTCAGGGCGCGGCCTGTCGACGGCACGGCTGTCGGTGCTGCAGGACGAAGGCCTGGTGGCGCCGATCGGCAATGCCCGCCTGCGTGCCACGCCGGCCGGCATGATCGTGCTCGATGCGGTCGTGGCGGATTTGGCCAGATAGCGCGTTGAAGAACGTTCTCTTCATCTGCAGCCAGAATCGCTTGCGCAGCCCGACGGCGGAGCAGGTGTTTTCCAAGCGGCGGGACATCGAGGTCGCTTCGGCCGGCACTAATCACGATGCCGACATTCCGTTGACGCATGAACTCGTCGCCTGGGCCGACATCATCTTCGTGATGGAAAAAATGCACCGCGCCAAACTGCAGCAGAAATTCAAGACAAGCCTGAAAAAGGCTCGAGTAATCTTCCTCGATATTCCCGACGACTATGCATTCATGGACCCGGCTCTGGTGGGCCTGCTGGAGGCGCGTGTCTCGAAGTATCTGGGTTGAATGATACATCGCGGAGCATGCGCAACCGCGCTTTCGAGAGCTGTCTCGACCAATCGCGAAGGTCTGCGGTGGTCAAGCCTCGTGCTTGTGGCGGTGTTTGGCGCGATCTTTTTCGCTGGTCTCTCCGGAACGGGCCGGCTTGATCTCGCTTTTGTCGCGTGAGGCATGGTGCTGGTCGTCTGTGGAATGTGACGCTGCGCCATCGCGGGCGCTTTTTGTTTCGAGGCGGGTGATGAAAATGTCGAAGCGATTGGGCATCGTCCGGTCAGTGCTCCATCGTGCGGGCGGTTTCGTTTGCGGGCTTGCTCTCTGCCGATCGCTGGCGTGCAAGCGGCTTCTTGGCTCTGCCATCTGCGGCTTCGGCAGGCAGGTTCTTGTCGCATGGCGCGGCGAAGCGTTTGCGGCCGGCATAGTAGGGTTCGAAAACGTCCTGTATCGTCAGGCTGTTCATCCTGCTCCTCCCGAGATCAGGTGTAAAATTCGCCGGCAACGGTTTCGTTCCCTACTATGGCGAAGGCATGGCGGCTGGTTCACGTCGGCATCCCTTTTGGAACCAGGGCCTTTGCAACCCAGGCTTTTGCAACCAAGCGTGAGCCGTGCCAAACAGGGTCGAACGGAGTTGTGCAGGTGACCGGCGAATCGGCCAAACGCAGTTACGTGGTCGGGCAGACCGAAATCGCCGCCCGGCCGCTCGAGCCGGCGCTCTACCTGGTGGCGACGCCTATCGGCAATCTCGCCGACATCACGCTGCGCGCGCTGGAAACGCTCGCCGCCGCCGATATCGTCGCTTGCGAGGACACACGTGTCAGCCGCGTGCTGCTCGACCGCTACGGCATCCGCCGCCGCACCACCGCCTACCACGAGCACAATGCCGGCGAGGCCGGACCGAAGCTGATCGCGGCGCTCGAGGCCGGCCAAAGCGTAGCGCGCCGCCCGCCCCCCGGCCCGCCGCGCCTCCCCGACCCCCGCCCCCGGCCGGCCCGCGAGGCGCGGGACCGCGGCACTCGTGCCGTGCCGATCCCCCGCCCACCCCCCGCACTTGCCGCCTTGACGGCATCCGGCCTGCCCTCGGACGCGTTTCTGTTTGCCGGCTTCCTGCCGGTGAAGTCCGGGCAGCGGCTGACGCGGCTGGAAGCGCTGAAGGCGGCGCCAGCAACGTTGATCTTATTCGAATCGCCGCGCCGGCTAGCCGAGACGCTCAGTGCCATGGTCGAGGTGCTGGGCGGTGCCCGCAAGGCGGCGATCGGCCGCGAGCTGACCAAGACTTTCGAGGAGATGCGGACCGGCACCCTGCAATCGCTCGCCAGCCATTATGCGGGAGCCGATACGCCCAAGGGTGAAATCGTCATCTGCGTCGGCCCGGCCGATGCGGTCGCTGATGAGCCAGAAGACATCGACCGGCTGCTGCTTTCGCTCGCCGCCGAGATGCCGGCCTCCAAGGCAGCGGCGGAAGCCGCCAAGATGACGGGTGGCCAGAAGCAGGCGCTCTATCGTCGGCTGCTCGACCTCAAGAATGCCGGAAGAGACGGGACCGGCGGAGGCGGCGATGGCTGAACGGCCGAGCGCCAGCCGGCAAAAGGCCTACCGGCGCGGCCATTACGGCGAATGGCTGGCGGCGGCGGCGCTGATGCTGAAAGGCTACCGAATTCTTGCCCGCCGCCACCGCACCAGGTTCGGCGAGATCGACCTGATCGCACGGCGTGGCGATCTGGTGCTGATTGTCGAGGTCAAGGCGCGCCGCACGCTGATGGAGGCAATGGAAGCCGTCGGTGGCGAATCGGAGCACCGCATCGAAGGCGCCGCCGATTTCTGGCTGTCGCGCCAATCCGACTACGGAAAATTATCGGTGCGCTTCGACATGGTGGCGGTGCTGCCGTGGCGCTGGCCGGTGCATGTCAAGAATGTGTTTTACGGGCGAAACTAGGCCATTCTCGAAGTGGGGCCGTTTTGCTGCGCCTGCGGTTCAGATCATGGTTTGCCGATCTGTCAAGCATCCGCCCAGCGCTGACTGGAACAAAAGCGTTCCTGCGTTGTTCCCCAATCGTCCTGATGTTCGACGGGCTGGTTCAAATGCCGGCCTGGGCAGTCCTCGTGGCAGCTATGCGAGGACAAAGGGATGGCGAGGCAAATGGATCCTGACGATCTCAACCCGGTACGGATCGTCACCGTGTTCGGCGGAACTGGCTTTCTCGGGCGCAGGATCGTGAAGCGGCTCCTGGAAAGAGGTTTCACGGTGCGCGCTGCATCTCGCCATCCGGCTCGCGTGGCCCTGGTCTTTTCCTCGATTACAAGGATGCCCGAGGCAGTCGAGGCGGATATATTGGATGCGTCCTCGATCAGGTCGGCCATTACCGGATCACAGGCGGTCGTGAATGCTGTCAGTCTTTACGTCGAGCACGGCGTCCAGACCTTTGAACGCGTGCATGTGAAAGCCGCGGCCGATCTCGCTGCCGCGTCGCGCGACCGCGCGATCGACCAGTTCGTCCTGATTTCAGGGATCGGCTCCGATCCTCAATCGGATTCGAATTACATAAGGGCGCGTGGGCGCGGAGAGGGTGCCGTGGAAAGCGCATTTCCCGGCGCTTTCATTGTGCGTCCCGCCGTCATGACAGGACCTGACGACGCTTTCCTCACGACCATTGTGAGGATGATACGCCTCCTGCCGGTCTATCCGCTGTTCGGCGATGGTGGCACACGGCTTCAGCCGGTCTATGTGGCGGACGTCGCCGAAGCAGTGAGCCGGCTGATCGACGGGCGAACCCACACGGGTTCATCCATATTCGAATTCGGTGGCCCGCGCATCTATACCTATAAGGAACTGCTTCGGGAGATCGCCCGACAGCTCGATACGCACGTCAAGCTGATGCCGGTGCCGTTTGCGGTATGGAACGCCTTGGCTGGCGTCGCGGAACTCCTCCCGGCTGCCCCCATAACGCGCAACCAGATCGATCTTATGCGTCAGGACAATGTGGCAGCAATCGACACGCCTGGCCTGAAGGAACTCGACATCGAGCCGCGGGATATCGACGAGGTGATCCGTGCGATCGAACAGCGCCGTGGCGTAGGCTCGCGCTCGTCTCCGCCTTAGGACGGCCCCCTGATCCTGGCGGGAACCTATCGCCGCGCGACAGGTTGGTCGAGCTTGAAGCCGTGAAAGAAGGAAACGAACTATGGCCAGATGCGATCAATGCGGGAATGACTACGACAAGGCTTTCAAAGTGACGATGGCCGAGGAGACCTACACGTTCGACAGCTTCGAATGCGCGGTCCAGAAACTTGCTCCGATATGTCCGCATTGCGGATGCCGGATCATCGGACATGGCGTCGAACAGGATGACATCATCTACTGCTGCGCACATTGCGCCGCGGAGGAAGGTGCGAACGCGCTGACCGATCGCGCGCCTTGATGCACCTCCTTTGGCGTCTCCGGGTCGACCATTCCGAACGACTGCGCCGGCTCATCCCATATTGCCAGTGCTGTCAGCACGACGACGACCAGCCGAGGTCAAGACGCCGAGGTCAAGGCCGTCGCACGTTGATGGAGGCAATGGATGCAGTCGGCCACGAATCGGAGCGCCGTATCGAAGGTGCCGGCGATTTCTGGCTGTCGCACCAATCGGACTACGGAAAATTGTCGGTGCGCTTCGACAAAAGGCAGCGTGCGTCGTCTTGATCGGGCCAGAGCTGTCATGTTCTTGCACGTTCAAGAACCCGCGTTCGACGGCTCGTTTAGACGTCGTTCCGTGGCAAGTCGGCTCCCGCTTGGACGAGTCGCTCCACGACGGCGGCCGCCTCCTCTGGAATGGCCGGTATGGTGCCCGACTTCCGCGTCGATCCGAAATCGAGGCCGGCGAAAAAGAGACCTGGAACAACGCCGACGCCATCCTCGTGGACGGGCTGGCCGGCGGCATCGAGCGCGCCGGGAAGCCGAACCCATGAGAAATCGCCAGTGAAGCCCGTGCACCAGATCACTGATCTGATGCCGCTCGCCGTCCAGTCGAGGGAGCGGATCGGAGGATCGGGCAAGCGCGGTTCAATCGTCTCGGCTGGATCATCCTCGGCCAGTGGCGCATCGAGGCCGGCGCGCTCGATGTACTCGTCAACCAGGCGCTTGGCATTCGCGGAGACCTCGTCGGCAAATCGCATATGGTCGTCGAGCTCGTCGCCGAAGACGAGGTTGCCGTTCTCCACACCCCTAAAGCGGCCGAGCAGCACCACGCCCTGTGCACTCAGCGATTGCAGGCTGATCGTATGGGTCGCGCCGACCAGCGCGCGGGCCTGCAGCTTGCCGGAGGGGAGGACGAGTTCCTTGCGCGGAACGTCGAGAAAACCGGACAGCGTCAGCCATTTAAGTATGTTGCCCCCGCGGTAGCGCCGCACCCAACGGCCGTTGCGGCTGGTCGCCAAAAAGACCGCACGTCCGGACAGCGCCAGATCCTCGGCGATCTGGCCGCCCGACTGACCGCTGCCGACCACCAGCACCGCGCCACTCTCGAACTCGGCCGGGTTGCGATAAGCCGAGGAATCGACTTGGCGAATTGCGGTTGGCAAATCCGCCGACCCTGCTGGCCGGACCTGCCGATTCTGGTCGCCGGTGGCGATCACCACATTGCGCGCCAGAAATGCCCCGTCCGTCGTGGTGATGCGAAAGATCCCGTCGTCTCTCGTCAGCTCTTGCGCCGGAGTTTGAGTGCTTACCGGCAGACGGTGCCGCTCGGCATAGCCTTCGAGATACGCGACAAATTCGTGGTGGGTTATCGCGCCCCACGGCTCGGGCCCCTCGTAGGAATCACCGGGTAAGATGGAGCGAATGGTCGGCGAATTCAGTCGAAACGAGTTCCACCGCTGCGTTCGCCACGTTTCGCCAATCCGGCCTCGATCGAGCACACGGTGGTCGCGGCCCCGCCGTTTCAAGAAGTAGCTGACGCCGAGTCCCGCCGGACCGGCGCCAATAACGAGGGCGTCAAGAACTTCGCTCATGCATTCCCCTGCCAACCATACGCCCACAAGATCGTGTGGCTCGGCTTCGGGCAAGAATAGAGTTCCCGCTGAGATTGCGCTATCTTCCGATTCGGGTGCGGCCCACGCCTCCTCCCTCCGCTCGGGAAAGTATAATTCATACGGGGCTACCTAGTCATCAAACCGACTGTTCGAGCACCAAGCATAAGGAGGGATTGCCAAAACTGCTCGCAATAGGAGGTTGGAATGAAGCTGTCGGCGCCAATTTACCATCTGAAGCGCAAGGCCAGGCTCTTATCCCGCGAAGAAAAAATCCCACTTCATGAAGCGCTTAACCGCATAGCCCTTCAGGAAGGCTACAATGATTGGAGCCTCCTTGCCGCGAAACTGTCCGCTGCAAGGCCGGCCGGCAAGCTGATTGCGCGATTGAAGCCCGGTGACCTGGTGCTCCTCGGCGCGCGGCCGGGGCAAGGCAAAACCCTAGTGAGCCTCGAACTCGCCGTGGAGGCCATGAAATCCGGCAATCGAGCCATGTTCTTCACGCTGGAATACACCAAAAAAGACGTTGTTGAGCGCTTCGAAGCAATCGGGGCGGAGTACGCGCAGTTCGATAGGCTGTTCGAATTCGACTGCTCCGACGCCATAAGTGCCGATTACATCGTCAACACGTCCGCGTCAGCGCCTCGCGGCACCCTGATGGTCGTAGACTATCTGCAATTGCTCGACCAGAAGCGCAAAAATCCCGAATTGGCCGTGCAGGTCCGCGCGCTGAGGGTATTTGCGCAGGATCGAGGGCTGATCATCGTCTTTATTTCTCAGATCGATCGATCATATGATCCATTGAAGAAGCCGTGCCCGGATATTCGAGATGTCCGGTTACCGAACCCTCTGGATTTGCAGCTGTTTGACAAGACTTGCTTCTTGAACAAGGGGGAAATCCAGTTCCAGCCAGCGAACTAGGCAGGCCCCAATCCGGGGCTCCTGTCGTGCCGCATCGATTGCGTTCCGACAGGGGCTTAGAATCACCGCCAATCTCAGTCTTATAGCTGCACCGGCTCATCTCCAGATGGCCAGCCCCGCCAGGCCGACGATGCCGACGACCAGCCGCCACCAGCCGAACAGCGCGTAGCCATGGCGCGAGACGTAGTCGAGCAGGAAGCGCACGACGATTAGCGCGGTGACGAAGGCGGCGACGAAACCGACGGCGATGATGGGCAGGTCGGCGCTGCTCAGCACATTGCGGTTCTTGAACAGGTCGAAGGCGAAGGCGCCGACCATCGTCGGGATGGCGAGGAAGAAGGAGAATTCCGCCGCCGCCCGTTTGTCGACCCCGAGCAGCAGCGCGCCGACGATGGTCGAACCCGAGCGCGACGTGCCGGGGATCAGCGACAGGCACTGAAACAGCCCGACCTGCAGATAAAGCCTGGTCGGAAACCGCTCGACATCGTGGTAATAGGGCTTCGGCTTCATGCGATCGACCAGCAGCAGGATGACACCGCCGATGATCAGCATGATGCAGATCAGCCGCGGCGATTCGAACAGCACCGTCTTGATGAAATCGTGCGCCAGCGCGCCGATAATGGCCGCCGGCAGGAATGCGATGAGGATGCCAAGGACGAAATGCCGCGTCAGCCGATCGTAGGGCAGCTCGAGCAGCATCTTCCAGAGACGGCGGAAATAGACGCTGAGAATCGCCAATATGGCGCCGAGCTGGATCAGGATCTCGAAGGCCTTGCCGGTCGAATGAAAGCCGAGGAAATGGCCGGCAAGCAGGATATGACCGGTTGAAGACACCGGAATAAACTCGGTCAGGCCCTCGAGCATGCCGAGCAGCAGCGCTTCGACGACGGTCTGGCTTTCCATGGCAACCTCGGCGTTGGAGTGAGGGCGTGAGAAAAGGGCTTGCTTGTCACGGCGCGGAACTCCCCCTATAGGTCGCAGCACCCTGACAGCCCCTGAATCGGGCGGCCAAGACTTACCGGCGCAGCCGGCGATTTGCCAGTGCGCTCTATTATCGCGGGACCATGCTGACGCTTTTCCACCATCCGATGTTCGCCAGCTGCCGCTTCGTCCGCCTCGCCTTTGGCGAGTATGGCGAGGAACTGGCGCTGATCGAAGAGAAGCCGTGGACGCGGCGCAAGGAGTTCCTGGCGCTGAACCCGGCCGGCACGCTGCCGATCCTGCTCGCCGAAGGCGACGTGCCGATCGTCGGCGCGATGGTCATCGCCGAATATCTCGACGAGACGCGCGGCGTACTCAAGCGCGACAAGCGGCTGTTCGCGGAGGATCCAATGGAGCGCGCCGAAATCCGCCGGCTGACCGACTGGTACCTCAACAAGGCGGAAAGCGAGGTTACCCGGCATCTGGTGCGCGAGCGCGTCCTGAAGCCGGTCATGCCGGAAACGGCAGGCGGCGGCTCGCCCGATTCGGCGGCGATCCGCGCCGCCCGCGCCAATATCCGCCAGCACATGAAATACACCAACTGGCTGGCCGGCACCCGTCATTGGCTGGCCGGCAACAAGGTCACCTATGCCGATCTCGCGGCGGCGGCGGCACTGTCGGTGCTCGACTATCTCGGCGAGATCGACTGGCGCGAACACAGCGCCGCGCGCGAATGGTATACAAGGGTGAAATCACGGCCTTCGTTCCGGCCGCTTCTGTCCGACCGGGTGCGCGGCCTGTCGCCGGTGTCACATTATGCGGACCTCGATTTCTGATACGGCAAAGCTGCGCGCGCTGATCGACCGCGAGGCGCGGAATGCCGGCTTCGACGCCGTTGCCGTCACCACGCCCGATGCGATTCCGCAGGCGCCGGAACGGCTGGCCGAATTCGTTGCCGACGGCTTTCACGGCTCGATGGGCTGGATTGCCGAAACGCTCGAACGGCGAGGCAAACCGACGACGCTTTGGCCAGAGGTCCGCTCGATCATCGTGCTGGCGATGAATTACGGCCCCGACCACGACCCACGCGACATCCTGGCAAAGCGCGACCGCGGCGCGATCTCGGCCTATGCGCAGAACCGCGACTATCATGACGTGATGAAAGGCCGGCTGAAGGAGATCGCCGGCAAGATCGTGGCGCGCGCCGGCGGGGACGTGAAAGTGTTTGTCGACACCGCGCCGGTGATGGAAAAGCCGCTGGCCGAGGCGGCCGGCCTCGGCTGGCAAGGCAAGCACACCAACCTAGTCAGCCGCGCGCATGGCTCCTGGCTGTTCCTCGGCACCATCTTCACGACGGCCGAGCTGGTGCCGGACGCGCCTGAGAACGATCATTGCGGCTCCTGCCGGGCCTGCCTCGACGCCTGCCCGACGGACGCCTTTCCGGCGCCTTACCGGCTCGATGCGCGGCGCTGCATTTCATACCTCACCATCGAGAACAAAGGACCGATCCCGCATGAGTTCCGGGAAAAGATCGGCAATCGCATCTATGGCTGCGACGACTGCCTGGCCGCCTGCCCGTGGAACAAGTTCGCCCAAGCCGCTTCGGAGGCAAAGCTTGCCGCCCGCGCGGACTTGCGCGAACCGCCGCTCGCCGAGCTGCTGCGTCTAGACGACACTGCCTTCCGCACGCTTTTTTCGGGCTCGCCGATCAAGCGCATCGGCCGCGACCGTTTTATCCGAAACGTGCTGATAGCGGCCGGCAATTCCCAGGACTTGTCGCTGGCCGGCGCCGTTCGCGCGCTGCTCGACGACGCCTCGCCCCTGGTTCGCGGAGCTGCGGTATGGGCGCTGTCGCGGCTGGTGCCGGGTCGGGAGTTTGCCGAACGTGCCGCAGCCGCTTTGCAAGCAGAACATGACGAGGCGGTGAGAGGCGAATGGCTTCTGGCCCTGCCAAAGCCGATCGAGGCGCATACATGACAAAAAAGCAGATTTTCATCTTCGGCGCCGGTTATTCGGGCAGGGCCTTCGCCCGCGCCAACAGGGATGCCGACACAACGATCTTCGGTACAACACGGTCGCTGGAAAAATTCGCGGCGCTGCGGCAAGCCGGTATCGTGCCGCTGCGTTTCGATGGCACGCTGACCTCCGAAATCGGCGATGCCCTTGGGAAGACAACCCATCTCGTCGTCTCGGTCGCGCCGGACAAGGCCGGCGACCCGATGCTGGGCGCGGCACGCGAGGAGATCGCGGCCAACATGCCGGAGCTCGAATGGATCGCCTATCTCTCCACCGTCGGCGTCTATGGCGACCGTGGCGGCAATTGGGTGGACGAGGCCGCCGAATGCCGGCCGTTGTCGAAGCGGTCGGTGATGCGTGTTGCAGCCGAGCAGGATTGGCTACAATTGGGCCATGACATCCACCGGCCGGTGGCGATCCTGCGGCTTTCCGGCATTTACGGGCCGGGCCGCAACGCCCTGGTCAACCTGGAAAACGGCACTGCGCGGCGGCTGGTCAAGCCGGGCCAGGTGTTCAACCGTATCCATTGCGACGATATTGCCGGTGCGCTCTGGCATCTCGCCGAGGGCAATCGCGGCGGCATCTTCAACGTCACCGACGACCTGCCGGCGCCGCCGCAGGACGTCGTCGCCTATGCCGCCCAATTGATGGGCATCGAGCCGCCGCCCGAAATTCCGTTCGAGACCGCCCAACTTTCGCCCATGGCGCGGTCTTTCTACGGCGAGAACAAGCGTGTCGCCAACGCGGCAATCAAGGCGGCCGGTTATGGCTTTCGCTTTCCCGACTATCGCTCGGCGCTCGATGCCATGTGGGCGAGCGGCGACTGGCGCGACGGCGAGGCGCGCAGCCCGATGAAACGGTCATGATCGATACGTTGCGCGGGCTATGGTATGATGCGGTTCAAATCGCGGAGGGGTCCAGCTTGGGGAAGACGTTAGCGCGAGCCTTGCCGGGCAAAACGCTGCTGCTGACGGCAGTACTGGCCATCGCCGGCTTGGCGGCGCTTGCAACGCAGCCAGGGAGCGCCGAGCAACGGGCAAAGGACCTGTTCGGCGCCAAAAAGCTGCCGGCACTCGCAGCAGCGCAATCGATCGGCTTTTATTCCAAAGGCTGTTTTTCCGGCGGCGTCGCCCTACCCATGGACGGCCGGCACTGGGAGGTGATGCGACCGTCGCGCAACCGCCGCTGGGGTCATCCCGCAATGATCGCGCTGATCGAGAAACTGTCGCGCGATGCCGCTGCCGACGGCTGGCCGGGCTTGCTGATCGGCGACATCTCGCAACCGCGCGGCGGTCCGATGCTGACCGGCCATGCCTCGCACCAGATCGGCCTCGACGCCGACATCTGGCTGACGCCGATGCCCGACCGTAAGCTCTCGGCCGAAGAGCGCGAAAACATCAGCGCTACCTTGATGGTCGATGAAAAGACCCATTTGGTGAAGGACGGGCTGTGGACGCCGATGCACACGCGGTTGTTGAAGCGCGCCGCGAGCTATCCCGAAGTCGAGCGCATCCTGGTCAATCCCGGGATCAAGAAGAAGCTCTGCGACACGGTCAAAGGCGACCGTAGCTGGTTGCGCAAGGTCAGGCCGTTCTGGGGCCACGACTACCACTTCCACATTCGCATCGGCTGCCAGGCTGGATCACCCGACTGCAAGGCACAGGAAGCGACGGCGCCAGGCGATGGCTGCGACCAGGCGCTGGCCTGGTGGTTCACCGAGGAGCCGTGGCGCCCCAACAAGAACCCGGACAAGCCGAAGGCACGCGACCTGATGACGATGGCGAACCTGCCCAGGCAATGCCAATTCGTGCTCGACGCGCCAGCTCCGCCGTCGGCGGAAGCAGTCACCTACTATGGCGACGGCGTGCCGATCGCGGCCACCGCACCCGCTCTCGCAGCCGAGCCTGCGCCGCAGCCAACGGTCGCAGCCGGCGCGGCAGCGCTTCCGGCCTCGGCGAACGCCTTTGTGGCGACGCCCGAGATCGGCATTCCGCTGCCGCGGCCACGACCGGGGCACTGATGCGGGCAGCGTGTTCGCTGTCTGCATCCGTGCATCTCCACTTCGAAAACCGATTTCCCTTTTTGCGGTCATGCGCTAGTCAACGAGAGAACGGCGATACGCGTCGGGAACGGACGAGAGCATGCCAGGCGTAAGCGACGACGACACTCTGTTGCGATTTCCGATCCTGATCGGCGATATAGGCGGCACCAATGCGCGCTTCTCGATCGTACTAGACGCGAATTCCGAGGCCGGCGAGCCGACCATCGTCCAGACCGCCAACTTCAATACGATTGACGAGGCGATCCAGTCGGCCGTGCTCGACCGCTCGTCGGTCCGGCCGAATTCAGCTGTGCTGGCGGTAGCCGGTCCTGTCGAAAGCGACGAGATCCCGCTTACAAATTGCCCATGGATCGTCAAGCCGAGACAGATGTTCGCCAGTCTCGGTCTCAGCGACGTCGTGGTGCTCAACGACTTCGAGGCACAGGCGCTGGCTGTCGTCGCGCTCGGCGAAGAGCATATGGAGAAGATCGGCGGCGACGAGCCGGAACCGAATTCCGGGCGGGTGGTGCTCGGCCCGGGAACCGGCCTCGGTGTCGCCGGGCTGGTTTATGCGCTGCATCACTGGATACCGGTACCCGGCGAGGGCGGCCATATGGATATCGGCCCGCGCTCGCCGCGCGATTTCCAGGTGTTTCCGCATATCGAGAAGCTCGAGGGCCGCATCTCCGGCGAACAGATCCTGTCCGGCCGCGGCCTGGTCAATGCCTACCGGGCGGTGGCCAAGGCGGACGGCAAGCCGTCGCCCTTTACAACGCCTGCCGAGGTCACCGCCGCGGCGCTGGCAAAGAACGATCCGGTGGCCGAAGAGGCGCTGTCGATCTTCGTCACTTGCCTAGGGCGCACCGCCGGCGATCTCGCTCTGGTGTTCATGAGCCGCGGCGGCGTGTTTCTCACCGGCGGCATCGCGCAAAAAATCCTGCCGGCGCTGCGCACCGGCAATTTCCGCGCCGCCTTCGAGGACAAGGCGCCGCACAGCGCCCTGATGCGCGGCATGCCGGTCTACGTCATCACCCATCCGCTTGCGGCGCTTTTAGGGCTGGCCGCCTATGCCAGAAATCCGTCGCTGTTCGGCGTGCAGACGGCGGGGCGGCGCTGGCGGGTTTAGGACACAAGCTGCGCCGCGATGAAGTTTCGCCGTCCCCGGCCATAGGCAAGCCGCCATCGGGGCGTTAAGAGGTTGCCGAATTGCAGTCCGGCCGAACCGAAACCACAAAGCGCTCCAACGTGACAATTCCAGCACCAACCAAACGGAAAGTCCGTCCCAGCGAGATCGTGGCGGTGATCCGCCGCATCATCGCCGAGAACAGCCGCGATTATCGCTGGTACTATGCTCTTGCCGTGCTGTGCCTGGTGACGATCGCGGCGACGACCGCCTTCACCGCCTGGATCATGAAGGACGTCGTCGATCAGATTTTCTACAAGCAGCGCGGCGATCTTATCGCGCTGATCAGCGTATCCATCCTGGCCGCCTTCATGCTGCGCGGCCTGGCCAGCTACGGCCAGGCAGTGACGCTGGCCAAGATCGGCAACAATCTGGTGGCGCGCTATCAGCGCCGCATCTTCAACCATCTGATGAAGCTCGGCGTCGGCTTCTTCAACGACACCCGCTCGGGCCGGCTCGCCGCGCAGATCAACGAGAACGTCAACGGCATCCGCGATCTCCTGTCGATGACGCTGACATCGCTGGCGCGCGATGCGGTATCGCTTGTCGCGCTAGTCGGCGTCATGATCTGGCAGGACCCGGTGCTCTCGGCGATGTCGCTGCTGATCGGGCCGCCGTTGATCTACAGTGTCACCTATCTGATGCGCCGGGTGCGTCGCATCACCCGCGAATCGGTACAGATCAACTCGCGGCTGATCGGTGCCATGCAGGAAGCGACGCAAGGCATCGCCATCGTCAAGGCCTTCACCCTGGAAGACGAGCTGTCGCGCCGCATCGGCGGCCTCGTCGCCGGCGCCGAGCAGCGGGCAAACAAGATCGCCCGCGTCTCGGAACGGCTGACGCCGATCTCCGACATGCTTGCCGGCTTCGCCGTCGCCGGCGTCATCGCCTATTCCGGCTACCGGGCGACCGTCGGCGGCCAGCCGCCGGGCGCCATCGTTGCCTTCCTCACCGCCCTGCTGCTTGCCTATGATCCGGCCAGGCGGCTGGCGCGTATGCAGGTCGGCATGGAAAAGTCGCTGGTCAATGCGCGCATGATCTACGAGCTTCTCGACCTCGAGCCGCAGCAAGGTGACGTGCCGGGAGCCGCCGAGGCGAAATTCACCTCTGGCGAAGTGCGCTTCAACAACGTGTCCTTCCGCTATGTCGAAGAGGCGCCGGTCCTGCACGATCTGACCTTTGTCGCCGCCGCCGGCAAGGTGACCGCCATCGTCGGCGCCTCGGGCGCCGGCAAGACGACGCTGGTTGCGCTGCTGCAGCGCTTCCATGACGTCGAGTCGGGCAGCATCGAAATCGACGGCCAGGACATTTCAAAGGTCACCAAGCATTCGCTGCGCGGCTCGATCGCCTATGTATCGCAGCAGCCCTATCTGTTCGAAGGCACCATCCGTGACAACATCCGCTACGGCAGGCTGAGCGCCACCGACGCAGAGATTGAACGCGCCGCCCAACAGGCCGCGGCACACGATTTCATCCGCCAGCAGCCGCAAGGCTACGACACGCCGGTCGGCGAGAACGGCGTGACGCTGTCGGGCGGCCAGCGCCAGCGCGTATCGATTGCACGCGCCATCGTTCGGCAGGCGCCGATCCTGCTGCTCGACGAAGCCACCTCGGCGCTCGACAACGAGGCCGAGGCCCGCGTCCAGGAAGCGCTGACCCATGTCATGGAAGGGCGCACCACCATTGTCATCGCGCACCGGCTGTCGACGGTGGTCAATGCCGATCATATCATCGTGTTGGAGCAGGGCCGGCTGGTCGAACAGGGCACGCATGCCTCGCTGATGGCCGACCCGCACAGCGTCTATGCGCGGTTCCATCGGGTGCAAGGCAGGAAAGGGCTGGGGCTTGTCGATGACGCCAAGCCAATCCAGACTGCGGCGCAAAATGATCACGCGAAAAAGGCGGTCGGGAGACATTCATGAGCGACACGCCGACCGTGAGTGAAATGGGCCTGGTGGTGGTGGGCGCGGCTGGCCGCATGGGCCAGGCGCTGATCCGCGCCATCCACACGATACCGGGCGCGCGTGTCGCCGGCGCCATCGCGCCGGCCGGTTCGCCACATCTCGGCAAGGATGCCGGCGAGCTGGCCGGCGTCGGCAGGCTCGGCGTGGCGATCGGCGACGATCCGCTGCCGGCCTTCGCCAAGGCCGACGGCGTGCTCGATTTCACCACGCCGGCAGCGACCGTCGAATTCGCCGGCTATGCGGCGCAGGCGCGCATCGTCCATATCATCGGCACCACCGGCTGCTCGGCTGAAGACAATGCCAGGATCGCGGCGGCGGCGCGGCACGCGACGGTGGTCAAGTCAGGCAATATGAGCCTCGGCGTCAATCTGCTGGCGGTGCTGGTTGAGCAGGCGGCGCGCGCGCTCGATGCCGACGATTTCGACATCGAGATCCTGGAAATGCACCACCGGCACAAGGTCGATGCTCCGTCGGGCACGGCGCTGCTGCTCGGCGAGGCCGCCGCTGCCGGGCGCGGCGTAGCACTTGCCGGCAACGATGTTCGCGTGCGCGACGGCCATACCGGCGTGCGCAAGGCAGGCTCGATCGGTTTCGCCAGCTTGCGCGGCGGCTCGGTGGTCGGCGACCACAGTGTGGTGCTGGCCGGTACCGGCGAGCGCATCACGCTTGCCCATCATGCCGAGGACCGGGCGATCTTTGCCCGCGGCGCGGTCAAGGCAGCCCTGTGGGCGCGCGGCCGCAAGCCGGGCCTCTATTCGATGCGGGACGTGCTCGGCCTGACAAGCTGATCCACAGATTTGGCTGATCCACAAGATTTGGCTGATCCACAAGATTTGAAGGAGCAAATATGTCGAGAACTCTCGTGCTCGTGCGCCACGGCCAGAGCGAATGGAACCTGAAGAACCTATTTACCGGCTGGCGCGACGTCGACCTGACCGAACTGGGCCATGCCGAGGCCAAGTCGGCCGGCGCCAAGCTCAGGGCGCGCGGCATGAAGTTCGACATCGCCTTCACGTCGTCGCTGATCCGGGCGCAGAAGACCTGCCAGCATATTCTCGACGCCGTTGGCCAGAGCGACCTCGAGACCATTCGCGACCAGGCGCTGAACGAGCGCGACTATGGCGATCTCTCCGGCCTCAACAAGGATGATGCGCGCAAGAAATGGGGCGAGGAGCAGGTGCATGTCTGGCGCCGCTCCTATGACGTGCCGCCGCCCGGCGGTGAAAGCCTGAAGGACACCGGCGCGCGCGTCTGGCCCTATTACCTGCACGATCTGCAACCGCATGTGCTGCGCGGCGGCACCGTGCTGGTGGCGGCGCACGGCAATTCGCTGCGCGCGCTGATCATGGCGCTGGACGGCAAATCGGGCGAGGAGATCGTCAAGCTCGAGCTCGGCACCGGTGTGCCGATCATCTACACGCTCAACGCCGATTCCACGGTGGCGTCGAAGGAAGTGCTGGAGCATTGAGCCGGAGAAGGAACGCGGCTTTCAAAAAAGCGCGTTGACACTCATCCCTCGCCCGCTTAATGAGCGCGCACCAGCCCAGATGGCGGAATTGGTAGACGCGCACGGTTCAGGTCCGTGTTCCGCAAGGAGTGGAGGTTCGAGTCCTCTTCTGGGCACCAAATTCCCGTTTCGAACCGATTGATGCGGTTTCAGAGACCCAAGAAAAAGCCCGGTTTGCCGGGCTTTTTCTTGATCCAATGCTCTAAGCTGCCTACCGTCAGCCATGGTATCCACAAGATATCCAACAATTATCCGTCCGGGTTAGGCAGCGATCTGTCGTTGCGACAGCGCAGCAGCGGAAGGATTTGGCCCGAGATCACTCTGGTGATCTTCTGTTGCTTGGCGTTGGTTACGACGTTCATGCACGCACATCCGTAGCCGTGACCCGAACCAGGCACATTGGTCTCGACGAATTGCCGCTCGTCAAAGGCCGGCACATTGTCGATGCCCTTGGGATCCGGGCGTCCCTGCATCTGGATCCACCAATCCCCGTCACTGTCGGTCAGGACGAGGTTGCCGGGGGTCGGGCTGGAGTACCAGCCACAACGGCGCTCGGCATGGGCGGCTGCAGACAAGGACATGATAGCCAGGCAGACACAGATAGCGAACAGTGGGCGCATGAATATCTCCTCCCTGAAGTAGGTCAGGTCGTGCCGCCGATCCGTTGGCGCCGGGGACGCGCATGACTTTTGCGAGCCTTATGGCTTCAACTTCGTGTCCACATGTTCTTCGATCAATCCGCAATGAAGCGTCACGGGCGCCCTTTGGACGTTGCTGAGTGGACCGTCGATGAAATCGCAGCCGAGCAGATTGACCGAGCTGCTCTTGCGCGCCGACGCAACGTTGACGTTGACATCGGGAGGGCCGGCAAGCCAGTCGAGACGCTTTGCGTCGACCTTGGCGCCGCTGATGCGGGCGTGGCCGCCTGTGCCCGGTATCTCCACCTCTTCGTCGTGCGGTGTGAGATCGATCAGGCCGACTTCGTTGGCGTGCTTCGCGGCGCTCGGCTTGGGGTCGCCGTAATAGGAGGCGAAGACGACGATTCCCTCCTTTTCAGCCGCGAGCTTGGCGGCTGCTTTCTTGGACAGCGTGACGTTGACGTCGAAGCCCATGTCATCCTGGGCTGTTGCCGGCACGGCAGATGCCAGCAGCACAGATGCCGCAATCGCCATTGCGAGCGATGATCCGCAGCGTTTCACAATCCACCTCCTTCAAGTCCCCACGCAGTGATGATGCCCCTCGCATTGTTCATATCTGGCAGCGACGTCATGCTCGCCGCCGGCTTCATCATGATCAAATAAGTTGCAGCACGTGTCAGTTCGCGGCCGGAACGGGGCAACTCAGATCGCCTTCCTTGCAATTCAGGTAACCCTCGAAGGCTTTGACACGGGATTGCGTCAGGCCGTCCATGCATTGCGCGATGAGCATCGGTATTACGCTTCCTCCGGCCGATCCAGCAGTCTGAAAACTGCACTCCGCGTCGCGAAACTTGCCCCAATCCCGCTGTGCCTGAACAAGAAGCTTCTTGGTATCCGCATCGTCCTTCAGGCGGGCTTCGATCTGCTTGTAAAGCTCATTGAGCTTCTTGTCGGATTTCTGGAACTCGGCACCGAAGCACTGATTCATGGTGGCCTGATCCTTGGCATCAGCGCACTTGTCCTTGGCAAGGGCGAATGTCGGCGCAGCCAGAACCACGGCAGCAGTCAATATCGCTATTTTCATCGATTTCCCTTTCCGATTGCAGTCAAGCTCTTAAGTTGCTCAGCCCCGCCCTATGTTCTCGTCAGCTGTCCGTTATTGCCACGATCGGCCCATGGCCCGATTATCTGGTTTTCATTGGATCAGCTTTGCCACCTTCGGCGACCGTGACGTTGCCGACCTTTCCTGAGCCGGTCAGCGTGCCGCCCTCCTTGACCATGACTTCGCCGGAGACCTCTCCGTCAACGACAAGCAGTCCCGAGACGGAAACGTCACCGGTCAAAGAGCCGGTCACGTGCAACTCCGCTCCCGCCACCACTTCCGTCATGCCCGAATATTTGTTCTTGCCGCTCAGCGTCAGCTTGCCACCGGCAACAACGAGGCCGCCGCTGTCGCCGGCGTCATCAAAGTCCGCGATGGTTCCATCAAATTGCCCGTCGGCTGCTGTCAGGATCAGTCTGCCCGCGCCCAGATAGACCTCGCCTTTACCGCCAAGGTTGCGAATGGCCGTATCGTTCAGGGAGTGCGCCACTCCCCAGGGCTTCAGGTGGTTTCCTTTCTGATCGATGTTGAGCACACCGTCGACTATGACGCGCGAGGAATGCTCGATGCTGCCCGGCCCGGCCAGAGTAAGATAGCCATCGGCCGCGATGTGGGTTGTGCCCGTGTAGGTATTGGCCCCGGTCATGCGCACGTCCGCGTCCTTCTCGATCGTGAAGTCGCCGGCGCCGAAGATGTTCCCGGCCAATCCGAGCCATCCGTCGCTGCCCATTTCGCCGTTCACTCGGTTGAGCTGCACTTGATCCTTGACAGCCGCGTCTGTCGTAAAGTCGGCAGCGCTGACAAAATAGGGTGAATAGGCGGTTGTTTTGTTCTCCAGATCATACATCACGGAATTGGACTGAAAGAAGGGTAGGCCGACCCAAATTCCATGGCCTCTCTCCTCATCGCTTTGGCGATCGATAACGACATCGCTGTATTCCCTGTTGTTGACACTATCGTCGAATCCAAAAAACTTGAAGTTTATTATGCCAGAACTGTATTTATCAATTTTAAAACCTTTCGACTTTAGCTTATTTAAAGTATCTTCATTCGTAATATGAACAAATGTCGCTGTTCCTGTATCCAATAAGACGGGTCCGCTGAAATCAACCGATTGCTTCTTTCCCTTATGGTCAAAAGAAATCGTATAACGGTAAGACCCTTCGTACTCATTGGATGCATTCGCGCCTGATCGCGGGAATCGTCTCTGGTAAGCCTGAAAATCCCCTTCGCCCCACGGCGTCAGGGCCGTAAACTGGGATCTCAGACTGGGGGACAAATTCAGCATCAGGCACGGACCGCAGCCCGGTGTCGTCTTCCTTTTTCCAAGATTTGCATTGGCAGAGACCACATAGCCGCTTCGGGTTTGACCGCCGGGGGCACTGGTCTGGTCTCCTGGAAAGATAAAATCGGCGGCTCCAAAGATGCCGTAAAACGTCGTCGAACCACCGGGTTCGCCTTTCTGCATTCTCTCGCGCGCATTAAGATCCGCATAGACTGGCGTATCGCCGTATTGACCAACGGGCTTCTGCATCAATTTCACATCCTCGAGGTCGCCGAAACCCTTGGTGTAGACGTAATCCACCACCCGAGCAGCGCTAAAGCCGCCGTCGAAGGTTACGACAGGCTCCCACGCATCATCCGGATCGTAAAAAGACAGGCTGTCGAACCGTACCTGTTGTACCCAATCGCCATAGGTGCCGTCACCATAGGCGTACATTGCGGGCTTGCTGCCGGGCACCGGCTTTACGCCAGGGACGCTCGAATCGATCTCCGCGTTGAACTCATCCGACCCGGTGTCGAATTCGAACAGACGAGGCTTGGCACTATTGATGCCCACCATGATCCCGAGTTTGTGATAACCACCGTCGGTTCCGTATTCCCTGACGTGTTGCAATGGAATAAGTATCGGGCCGGCAGCCTGGACAGGGACGGTCTCTTCGGCCACCGCAGGTGCGGCATGTGATGTGTTCGCTGCCGGAACGGGGCAGCTCGGATCGCCTTCCTGGCATTTCAGGTAATCCTCGAAGTCTTTGACACGGGATTGCGTCAGGCTGTCCATGCACTGCGCGACGAGCATTGGCATTACACTTCCTCCGGCCGCTCCCACGGTCTGGAAACTGCACTCCGCGTCGCGAAATTTGACCCAATCGCGCTGTGCTTGAACAAAAAGCGTCTTGGTATCCACATCATCCTTCACGCGGGTTTCAATCTGCTTGTAAAGCTCGTTGAGCTTGTTGTCGGATTTCTTGGACGCGGCATCGGCGCACTCGTTCGCGGCGGCCTGATCCTTGGCGGCGTCGTAGCACTTGTCCTGGGCAAAAACGAAAGCCGGCATGGCCAGGACCATGGCAATGGTCAGCGTCGCGGTTTTCATCGGTTGACCTCTGTTTAGAACTGCCGGCCCGGTCGGCTGCTAGTTGGCATCGTCGTCGTTCGATCCGGCAGCGTCGTCGGTACTGTCATCCGTCGCATCGTCATCCGAGCTGATGTCGTCAGTGTCGGTGTTGTTGTCGCCATCACCACCGTCCGTTGGGTCTGCATCGTCATTCTGATCGCTCGAATCGTCCTGATCGTCGGAACTATTGTTGTCAGTGCTGTCATCCGACGCATCGTTATCCGTACTATCGTCGTCAGTGTCGTCGTTCTGATCGCTCGGATCGTCCTGATCATCGGAACTTTTGTCATCGGCATCGGGAGGAGACGTTTCTGCGTCCTGACTGGCGTCCCCAGGCTGCGAGTCGTCCCCGCGATAGCTTGTGTCATTGAGGCCCGTCTCCATCTCCTCGTCATACTCATCGACGATCTGCGTCCATTCCTCTCGATTGTCGACGCTCGTCCATTGGGAGATATTGTTGACCGAGATGTTGGTGTTGAAGTTGTTGACGGTGATGTTGGTGTTGACCTCGACGACGTCTGTGACTTCTGTCCCGCGGTTCACGCCAAACAGGAAACTGGTGGCACTCGCGGCAAGGGCGGCCCAAACGAACCTATCGACATCGCGCGGCGTCGAAATCGGCTGATGCCGCACTGTGGCAAGCACGTCACCCGGTCGGATGCCTTGCCGCGCGGCAACACCGTGGGGTGCAACGGCCAGGACATACACGCCGCGAAGCTTGGGCGGGATCTGGTAGCGGTGCCGAGAGGCGTGATTGATCGGTATCAGAACCGCGTTAAGAGCCCGGGAAACATAGGGTTTCGGCAGATCATATTTGCTGGCATACGCAACATTGATCGTGTGCGGGACAGCTACACTCACAACAGCCGTCATTTTCACTGAAGTTGCCAATGCACGGGCGAGCTGCATTATCAGTCTGGATTTTCGAACGGTTTGCATTTTGCACATCCTGCAGCTGATGATTGGAGTCGATCTCAGAGCCCCGGCGCCCCGGAGCGCTCACCAATCATTCTCCCCCTGCACCAACGGTCAGCGGCAATTTCCAGCGATCATCACCGTCGTTCCGTAACTTCCTCGGCAAAACACTTTGCCAGGTCTTGCGGCGCTCCGAGCTTCTTCGCCCAGGATACCAGTTCAGGTTTTTCCGACGGCTCGGCATAGCCGCCCCACACGTCGCGAAACTGCTTCTTTCCGTCGACTGTCTGGAAGAACATCACGCCGTCGTCGCTCACCGGCGTGGAGACGTAGGCGGCGCTCCAGCTGCCGCTCTCCATGATCGAGAAGAACTTTGCCTGAGCGGGCTTGAACTTATTGGTCATCGCCGAGACGACGAGAGGGGCATATTCCTGCTTGCGCGCCTTCGTCACTTCGACCTTTATACCGTCACAGGCGTTATTCGCAGCGAAAGCGGACGTCAGCGCCATTCCCAACCCCGCAAGGCCGACCATGACGATTTTGACACGTCGACGGATGAGACCGTTCAATTCAGACATGAGTGGCTATCCTCTTCGTTGTTCGCTGCAGGGGCCATTAATCGGAATCGTCGTCGTCTGATGAACTGTCATCGTCCGGTGTATCGACCTCGCAGCCGATGCCGCGGCAGCCTTGGTAGTCGCCTTGCGTGTCGAAGTTCGGATTGCCTTCTCTGTCGTACTGCGGCCTGTCGTCGATGCTTTGATCCCTGTCATCAGGATCGTCGACTTTACATCCGAGCCCATGGCAGCCGATGTAACGGCCCCTGGTATCGAAATTGGGATTGCCGTTCCTGTCGAACTGCGGCCGGTCGTCTATCTTCCGGCTCCCGTTATAGGACCGATCAACCAGGCAGCCCTTTCCGCGACAACCATCGTAGTCGTCGGTGGTACAACCGACGATCGCCATCAAAGCAGTGGCCAACGCCGCACAGATTACGAGTTTCATGATTCATTCCTCCGACTGGCTGGCGGCGGACATCGTCCATATCGGAAGGCCATTGCAGGCGGCGATCCCCGCTTTTGCCGCGAAGGCTGGCGCCAATCGGAGGAGGGCAAAGCTTCGCCGGCCATCAAACGAGAGCCAGGCTGTGGGCGATGCATTCGACGACTTAGCCGACGGTTGCCGCAATCTCTTACGTGGGAGGGAACGCTCCCAGCGGGGGCCGCCGCATTAGCGAGTGTCAATATTCCTCTCCATGCTTAGTGCCCCGTCCGCCCAAGCATGTTTCAACGATCCGCTGACGCGGCTGTGCTTCCAAGAAATGCATCCGAGTCAGCCTATGACAAGGACAAATCCCAATATCGCAGGATTGAATTTTGCAAATGCTTAATAATTCGGAATCAGCACGGGCTATCTTAGCAGATACTGAAATGTGATCAGCAGCAATATTCTGGAGTGCTTCCTTAGTTTTGGTCTCATTAAGCCGAGTTAGTACAAGTAATATTCTATGTTGTTGTGAATTTTGCGCCAGCTCTACAAAAAAGGCGCGACGATACCACATCTTATACGATCGCCCTAATTGCGATCTATTGTGGTATTTTTTCGACCCCAGCCAACCGTCGCGAGGGCCGAAAGAAACGCGCCCCTTTGCCCGACTTTTCAACGCTGCGGCGTGCCAAATAGGGGCACAGTGGGGGCGGCACATCCCACAAAAGCTCGCAGAGGCGGCTGCGGCCGACCGGATGCGGCGCCAGCGCCAGATAGGCGAGCAGCGCACACAGCTTGCGCGATTTTGGGAGCCGGCTGATCGACCAGAACATCGCGCAAGGGCATTATCTCGGCGCGCTGATCGCGGCCGAACCGGCACTCGAACTGGTAGCGCCGGTGAGCATCAACATCGTGTGCTTTCGCTACCGCGCGGACGGACTGGGCGGGGAGCGCCTGAAAGCGCTCAATACCGAGATCATGCTGAGGCTGCAGGAAGAAGGCATCGCCGCCATTTCCGACACGACGGTGCATGGCCAGCATAGCCTCAGGGTGGCGATCAACAACCACCGCACCCGGCGCGACGATCTGGACCTGCTGGTGCGGGAGACCGTGCGGCTTGGACTGGAGATTTCAAGGCCTGGCGTGGCTCTTCCTTCTCCCCTTGTGGGAGAAGGTGGACGCGAAGCGGCCGGATGAGGGGTGTTCCAGCTTGATACTGACGGCACTCCGTCCGCACCCCTCAACCGTCTTGGCGCTGCGCGCCAATCCACCTTCTCCCACAAGGAGGGCTTTGCATGAAGGGTGTGCTTAACCTGATTGGCCTACTGGGCGTCTTTTGAAGGCGTCTAAGG